>JAEENM010000095.1 GCA_016283745.1 Bacteroidales bacterium
GTGGCCAAGGCTTCGCACCTGCTGCTCTACCACTCCGACCCCAAAAATCCCGACGACGAGGATCTGGAGTTCGGTTCCGTTGCTGAATATGACAAATTTTTGAAAGATAATGGTTTGTACAAGCCTTCCGCCCCGAGCATAGTGCTCACCGGACAGATGGGCGAGCCCGCCGACCTTGTTCGGAAACTCGAAGAAACGGGCAACAACGTGTATCCCGTGCGGAATATCAACACATTCATAGCTGCGGGCCACGCCGACAGTGTGCGGCCGTCGGCAATGATAAATATGGCTCACGGCAGGATGGGGGATATGGTTGTCAAATATCTCGAAACCAACAATATACCGCTGTTTCTCACTTTGTACGTGCCGCAGCTCACCGAGCAGTGGCAGGCCGACAAGATGGGCATGAGTGGCGGTTTCCTCTCGCAGAGCGTGGTGGTGCCCGAAATCGACGGAGCCATAAGGCCTTACGTGCTTTTCGCCCACCGCCTTACCGACGACGGTTTGCAGGAGGTTTACGCCATCCCCGAAAGGCTAAACGGTTTTGTGCAAACGGTGAACAACCATATCGCACTGAAACACAAGCCTAACCGCGACAAAAAGGTCGTTATTTTCTACTACAAGGGTGCGGGACAGAACTCCCTCACCGCCTCCGGAATGGACGTGCTGCCGTCGTTGCACAACCTGCTTCTGCGGCTCAAGGCCGAAGGTTATCGTGTTGACAATCTGCCTGCTACGCCCGACGAGCTGGGCAAGATGATACAGCGTCAGGGGGCGGTGCTAGGCACCTACGCCGAGGGCGCTTTTGACGATTTTTTGAAAAATGGCAATCCGCAACTTGTTGACAAACAGCAGTATGAGAAATGGGTAAAACTCTCGATGAGCGACGCTGTTTACAAGGAGGTGGGTGCCGTCAACGGCGAATTTCCGGGCAGTTATATGGTAAGTGGCGACGGCCGTCTGGCGGTGGCACAGCTGCAGTTCGGCAATGTGGTGCTGATGCCCCAGCCTATGGCGGGCGTGGGCGACAACGCTTTCAAGATTGTGCACGGCACCGAGACAGCTCCGCCGCATACCTACATCGCCGCCTATCTGTGGGCCCGTCACGGCTTTGGCGCCGACGCTATGATACATTTCGGCACCCATGGCAGCCTCGAGTTCACGCCCCGCAAGCAGGTGGCACTCTCGTCCGACGACTGGCCCGACATCCTTGTCGGAACCACGCCGCATATCTACATCTACACCATCGGCAACGTGGGTGAGAGCCTTATCGCCAAACGTCGTTCCTACGCCACTCTGGTGTCGTACCTCACTGCGCCTTTCAGCGAAAGCGACGTGCGCGGACAGTACCGCGAGCTGTCGGAGGCTGTCAAGGCCTATTACCATGCTTTGGAATCGGGCAACGAAAAACAGCAGCAGCAGTCTTCGCTGAAAGTCAAGCAGATAGCTGTGAAGATGGGCATCCATCGCAACCTCGAGCTCGACAGCAACCTCGCCACACCTTATTCCGAATACGACATCACACGTATCGACAATTTTGCCGAAGAGCTTGCAAACGAGAAGATTACGGGACGTTCCTACACCATGGGCGTGCCCTATTCCGATAAGGAGATTTCGAGCAGCGTTTACGCCATGACCACCGACCCCATCGCCTACAGCCTGCTGGCGTTGGACAAACAGCGTGGCCGCGTGGCCGCCGATTTCGAGAAACATAAATCGCAGTTCACCGCCCGTTATCTGAATCCCGCCCGTAGTCTGGTGTCGCAGCTTATTAACTCCAACGCCGAGGTGTCGGATGCACAGATTTGCAAAATTGCGGGGATCTCCGCCGAGGAGCTTGCCAAAGCCCGCGAGATTGCCGAGGCCACCGCCCCCAAGGACCTTCTGGCTATGATGATGGCGATGGCGCAATCTTCTGAAAATGATAGCAATATGTCGATGCCGATGCCCAAGCGTGCGGCTACAGGCGCGACCTCTTCCGGCCGTCCGGCCAACCATCCGCACACAAAACCTGCAGGGATGAGCAACAAGACCGCCCTGAAACTGGCCAAGTTTATGGGTGCAAGTCCCGAATCGCTGCGCAAGATGGAGGCCGCTATGAACGGCAGGCCTGTCGACGACGGCAAAAAACGGCAGTCGTCGGGGATGCCGCCTGCAATGGCTTCGATGATGGGCGGCAAGGAATACACCAAGGAGGAAATTGCTCTCTCTCAGGCCATTATGGAGGTGGAACGCACGGTGAAAAACGTGGCCAACTACAGGAATCTGCTGCGGCAGTGTCCCGAATACGAGCTTCAGTCGGTGGTCAACGCCCTCAACGGCGGTTTTGTGGCACCTTCGCCCGGCGGCGACCCCATAGTGAATCCCAACACACTGCCCACAGGCCGCAACCTCTACGGCATCAACGCCGAAAACACACCCTCGGAGGCGGCTTGGGAGAAAGGCAAGATGCTCGCCGACCAGACCATCGAGAACTACAAACACCGTCACAACGACAGCGTTCCCCGCAAGGTGAGCTACACACTTTGGAGCGGCGAGTTTATCGAGACCGAGGGCGCTACCATTGCGCAGGTGCTGTATATGCTTGGCGTGGAGCCTGTTAGGGATGCTTTCGGACGTGTCACCGACCTGCGTCTGATACCCTCGCAGGAGTTGGGCCGTCCCCGTATCGACGTGGTGGTGCAGACCAGCGGACAGCTCCGCGACTTGGCCAGCTCGCGGCTGTTTTTGATAAACCGTGCCGTGGCAATGGCGGCCGATGCCAAAGGCGACAAATACGAGAACTACGTGCGCAGCGGTGTGGTGGATGCCGAGAAAGTGCTTACCGACAAAGGCCTCTCGCCCAAGGAGGCGCGCGAGATTTCGCTTTACCGCGTTTTCGGCGGCGTGAACGGCGGCTATGGCACCGGCATTCAGGGAATGGTGATGGCCGGCGACAAATGGGAGAAAGAGCAGGAAATAGCCGAGACTTACGTCAACAATATGGGAGCTTTCTACGGCGACGAGCAGCATTGGGAGAACGTCACCCAATACGCTTTCGAGGCGGCTTTGGCCAACACCGACGCCGTGGTGCAGCCCCGTCAGAGCAACACTTGGGGCGCCCTAAGCCTCGACCACGTGTACGAGTTTATGGGCGGCCTCAACCTCGCTGTTCGCAACGTTACCGGCAAGGACCCCGACGCCTACCTAAGCGACTACCGCAACCGCAATAATTTCCGTATGCAGGAGGTGAAAGAGGCCATCGGCGTGGAAAGCCGCACCACTATTTTCAACCCTAAATTTATCTCCGAAAAGATGAAAGGCGGTGCCAGCGAGGCCAACGAGTTCGCCGAAATTATCCAAAACACCTACGGCTGGAACGTGATGAAACCCAATGCGATAGACAACGAGATGTGGGACGAGGTTTACAACGTTTACGTAAAGGATAAATTCAACCTCGGTGTGCAGGGCTATTTCGAGAACACCAACCCCGCAGCCCTCGAGGAGATGACCGCCGTGATGATGGAGACCGCCCGTAAAGGGATGTGGCAGGCCTCGCAGCAACAGCTCACCGACATAGCCAAACTGCACACCGACTTGGTGAACAAATACAAACCCTCGTGTAGCGGTTTTGTTTGCGACAACGCCAAACTGCAACAGTTCATCGCGCAGAAGGTGGACAACTCCGCGGCTCAGCAGTATAGTCAGAATATCAAGGAGATACGCGAAAGCACCACCGCCGACAACAAAGGTATGGTGATGAAAAAAGAGCAGCTGAACGACGACAGCTCCGGCACCCGCCATTTTGTCAGCAACCTGCTTGTGGGCGTGGGCGTTGCCGTGGCCGTAGCGCTGATGATTTTCGTTGTCCGCAAACGTCGTAAAAACATGGAATAAAACAGAAAAACGATGCAAACTCTTGTCCTTTTGCTGATGATAGTCATCGGTTTCAACTTCGTGCTGAAACAGAGTTTCCGCGGTATGCTGTATGTGGCCGTGCTGGCGCTGCTTTCGGCGGGGTTTGTGGCCTTGCTGTGGCCTGTGGCCATAGAGCAGTCGAAGATGCAAATCGCCCAGTGGCTCGCCAGTCCCGACCTGATGCTCGACACCTCGGTGATACTTACCGTGGATGTGGCGTTGCAGATGTGGTTCTGCATCCTCTCCGCCGACCGTCTGAATAACGTCGCGGAAAGCCGTTCCCGCAAGGTGCTGATGGCGGTGCTCGCGGTTTTCCCCGGACTGCTCTTTTTCGGGGTGCTGTTCAGCCTTTTGGTAGCCGTGATGTTCTCCTTCCCCGGCACCTCGTTCGCGTTGTTGGGATACGGTTTCGCCACCGTGGTGATGCTGTGTATCCCTTTGGCAGTGTGGCTGATAAAGAAACTCCTGCCCGAAGAGAGCATCCGTCTGGAGCTGCTGTTCCTCTCCAACGCCCTTGCCGCGATACTCGGCGTGGTGGCCACGGTGAACGGTCGTACTGCCGCCGAGGCGGTGGGCGATGTCAATTGGAAAGCCTTTGCCGCAATGGTGGCCCTGCTGCTGGTAGGAACGGCGGCGGGCTATGGGTTAAGAAAACAAATTTTCAAACGTAAATATTTAAACAACAACTGATTATGCAATACATTTCGAGCATCCTCTATTGGATTTCTACCGGACTGCTGGTTCCGGTCATCGTCCTGCTGATTTACTTTTTCCTGCGCGCCTTGGTGCTTGTGGGCAGCTTTTTCGGACAATATCTCGACCTTCGCAAGACGGAACGTTTTATGAAACAAGAATTTAAGACGTTGAACAGCAGTAATTTGCCGTCGTTTATGGAGCGGTTGCCTAAAAAGAGCCGCTCGCTGCTGGTGGTGTATCTGCGGCAGGTGTGGGAAAACCGTGGTAACGACGCTCTGGTTGAAAAACTGGTGGGCGATTTCGAGATTGCCGCCGACAAGGATCTTGCCATCTCCAAAACCCTCACCAAGATGGGTCCCATGCTCGGACTGATGGGCACGCTGATACCTATGGGTCCCGCCCTTGTGGGACTGGCCTCGGGCGACATCGCGTCGATGGCGTACAACATGCAGGTGGCTTTCGCAACCACCGTGGTGGGACTGTTCAGCAGCGCCATCGGTTTCGCCACCTTGCAGATAAAACAACGCTGGTACGTGCAGGACCTCAACAACTTGGAATATTTCGCACAACTCACCAAACAAAATCCCCAAAACGATGAGACGACGACTGCTGCATAACTCCGACGACAACGACCCCATGAGCGTCGTCAGCAACCTCTTCGACGTGGCCATGGTCTTCGCCGTGGCGCTGATGGTGGCGCTCGTTACAAGGTTCAATATGACCGAGATGTTCTCCGAAGAGGACTTCACCATCGTGAAAAATCCCGGCAAGGATAATATGGAAATCATCACCAAGGAAGGGCAGAAAATCAACCGCTACACCCCCGACGAGAATCAGGACGCCGCCTCAGGCAACCGCGGCCGACGTGTGGGGATAGCATACGAGCTGGAAAACGGTGAGATTATCTACGTGCCGGAATAGACACAACTTTTGACAGGATACACAAAATCAAAAAAAGCGGAACCCGAAAGGATTCCGCTTTTTTTATCAAAATAAATAAAATTCCTGCACTAATTATCTGAAAATCTGAAAATCCGAAAGTCTGAAAATCGAGTCCGCAGGATACAAAGTGATCTTGCTGCGATTCGAACGCAGGACCTACTGCTTAGAAGGCAGTTGCTCTATCCAGCTGAGCTACAAGACCTTTGGTTTAGGGGATTTGCTTTGAAGTCGGGATGGCAGGATTCGAACCTGCGACCTCCTGCTCCCAAAGCAGGCGCGATAACCGGACTACGCTACATCCCGTATCAATTCCAGTTTTTCGCGGAGAAGGGGGGATTCGAACCCCCGGTACCCTAATCGAGTACGACAGTTTAGCAAACTGTTGGTTTCAGCCACTCACCCACCTCTCCGTTTGTCAAATTTCTGTCAAAATTCGGTTTGCAAAAGTACTACTTTTTTCCGAAACCACCAAATTTTTTTCTACTTTTGACCGTTTCTATTTCTTTGACGCTTGATTAGCAACGCTTTGCATCTTGCGGGCTATCACTTCGGGGTCGCCCAAAAAGAAGTGTTTTTGCACTTTGTAGTTGTCGTCGAGCTCAAAAATGTAGGGAATTGCGGTAGGAATATTGAATTCGATTATCTCTTCGTTGGTCATCTGGCGAAGCTCTTTCACAATGCCGCGCAGGCTGTTGCCGTGGGCCACCACCATCACCTCGTCGTGTTTCTCGAAAGCCTTGAGTATGTGGTCGTTGTAGTAGGGCATCAGTCGTGCTATGGTGTCCTTGAGGGCTTCGGTGAGGGGTATCTCGCTGTCGCTAAGCTCGTTGTAGCGCGGGTCGCGACGGGGGCTGCGTTCGTCGTCCATGGCAAGGGCGGGGGGCTGCACGTCGAAGGAGCGGCGCCAGAGTTTCACTTGGTCGGCACCGTATTTCTCGGCGGTTTCGGCTTTGTTCAGCCCTTGTATGGCACCGTAGCTTTTTTCGTTCAAACGCCAGCTTTTTTCCACGGGCAGGTAGTCCATATCCATGGCGTCGAGCACGTTGTTCAGCGTTTTAACGGCGCGTTTCAGATAAGATGTAAAGCATATTTCGGGACGGTAGCCCTCTTTTTTCAGCAGTTTTCCGGCTTCGTAAGCCTCTTTAATTCCGTTTTCGGTAAGGTCAACATCGGTCCAGCCGGTGAACAGGTTCAGTTTGTTCCATTCGCTTTCGCCGTGGCGGATAAGTATCAGTTTCTTCATTTTTTATTAGTTTTAGAAGTTTGTTTCTCAGTTTCGGCGTTTGTTGTTTTGTATAAAACCTTTCCGGAAAATTTTCCTTTAACGGAAAGCACAATAAACACTATTCCCGCAAGTATGAACGGAATGCTCAGCAGCTGTCCCATGTTCAGTGTCATGCCCTGCTCGAAAGCCACCTGGTCCTGTTTGATGAACTCTATCAGGAAACGGATTCCGAACAATGCTGTAAGGAAAATGCCGAACGACATTCCCGGACGGATTTTCCCTTTCTTACGCACGTAATAGATAAGCAGCGATGCGAAGATTATCAGGTACGAAAGTGCTTCGTAGAGCTGTGTGGGGTGCTTGGGTACGGTCTCGTGGTTGCGTTCGTAGATGAAACCCCACGGCAGGGTGGTCTCCACGCCGTAGATTTCGGAGTTCATCAGGTTGCCGCAACGCACACAGGCTCCTACAAGGGGTATCACTATCACCAGACGGTCCAATATCCACACAGGGTTTACCTTGGTTTTGTAGCAGTACAGCCACAGTCCCAGCAGTATGCCTATGGCTCCGCCGTGGCTTGCAAGTCCTTGATAACCTGTAAACTTGCCCGTTTCAAGATTCCACGGCAAGACAATCTCCAGCAGATGGTCCTTGTAGTAGCTCCATTCGTAGAAAATGCAGTGTCCGAAACGCAGTCCCACCAAAAGTGCGATGAAGCAGTAGATGGTGAGTTTGTCCAGGTAGCTGGGATTCACGCCTTCGCGGCGGAACATTTTCAGCAGGATGAAATATGCCGAAATGAAACCCACGGCGAACAGAAGCGAGTACCACCGCAGCCCGAAGGAGCCTATGTGGAAAATAACGGGGTCGGCCGACCAGTGTATTATCAAGTCTGTCATAACCAGCGTGTTACGTTAGTTACTTGGCGTAGTTGACGGCGCGGGTTTCGCGTATCACGGTTACTTTTATCTGTCCCGGATAGGTCATCTCGTTCTGGATCTGACGCGAGAGGTCGAGGGAGAGCTGTGTGGCTTCGGCGTCGCTCACCTTGTCGGCACCCACTATCACGCGGAGTTCGCGGCCTGCCTGGATGGCGTAGGTCTTCACCACTCCGGGGTAGGTCATGGCCATCTCCTCGAGTTTGTTCAGACGGTTGATATAGGCTTCCACCACCTCGCGGCGAGCGCCGGGACGTGCGCCCGATATGGCGTCGCAAATCTGCACTATGGGTGCTATAAGGCTGGTCATCTCCGTTTCGTCGTGGTGTGCGCCAATGGCGTTGCACACTTCGGGACGTTCTTTGTATTTCTCGGCCAGTTTCATGCCAAGGAGAGCGTGCGGCAGGTCGGGTTCGTTTTCGGGCACTTTGCCTATGTCGTGGAGCAGGCCGGCACGTTTTGCCAGTTTGGGGTTCAGTCCCAGCTCCGAGGCCATGGTTGCCGAGAGGTTGGCCACCTCGCGCGAGTGCTGCAGCAGGTTCTGTCCGTACGACGAACGGTATTTCATACGTCCCACCATGCGCATAAGCTCGTGGTTCATATTCACAATGCCGAGGTCGATGCAGGTACGTTTGCCGGTCTCGATAATCTCCTGCTCTATCTGTTTGCGGGTTTTCGACACCACCTCTTCGATACGTGCGGGGTGAATGCGCCCGTCGGTTACAAGTTTGTGGAGCGACAGGCGTGCTATCTCGCGGCGTATGGGGTCGAAGCCTGAGAGGATGATGGCGTCGGGCGAGTCGTCAATGATGATTTCCACACCGGTGAGCGATTCGAGGGCGCGTATGTTACGGCCTTCGCGGCCTATGATGCGGCCTTTCACCTCCTCGTTTTCGAGGTTGAACACCGACACGGTGTTTTCTATTGCCGTCTCGGTGGCGGTGCGCTGTATGGACTGCACTATGATTTTCTTGGCCTGCTCGTTGGCGGTGATTTTGGCTTCCTCCACAATGTCCATAATCATTCCCGAGGCTTCGGATTTTGCCTCTTCCTTGATAATCTCCATCAGGCTTTCCTTGGCTTCGTCGGCGGTCATGGAGGCTATGTGCTCCAGTTTGGCCACGCTTTCCTTGTAGATTTTGTCCACTTCGGCCTGACGTTTGTTAAGCACTTCGATGCGCTGGTTGAGGTTTTCGCTCACGCCTTTCAGTTCGACGCTTTTTTTCTGCAGCTCTTCAACTTTCTGGGCCAGAGCCTGTTCGCGCTGTTTCAGTTTGTTTTCGTTGGCGGCGATTTTGGCGTTGCGTTCCGACACCTGTTTGTCGTATTCGCTTTTCATCTGAAGGTATTTCTCCTTGGCTTGGAGGATTTTGTCTTTCTTTATCACTTCAGCCTTGGCTTCGGCATCTACGAGAATTTGTTTGCTTTTTGCGAGCAGTCTGTCGCTCAGCACTTTTTTTGTGAGGAAAATGCCGATAACGCCACCGGCCACTAATCCTCCTACAATAAGGATAATAATTACTCCTGTACTCATATATTTTATTTGTTTTGCAGGATTCACACACGGCTTGGGGTTGGTGTGGCGGAGAGGTAAAAAACTGCACCGAGTTTCGCAAGAGTTATGGTAAACTCTATAAAATAGGATTTGAGTGTCGGGGGCTTCTGTTATGACCGTTTTTCCCTGTTTTGCAAGAAGAGCGTGCTCGCTTTCGGCATGGTTCTCAAAACGTTGGCGGAAAAACAACATCCACTTCCATGAACTTACTCGGTTTGTAAAAATAATTGATGAGTTTACAAACTGGGTCCACCCGGTACAGTATTTCTCATCGTTATAAATGCCTTGGGATGTGTGTTTTGTCGGTTATTGCTCTTGTTCCAACACGTTTTCTATTTCTTCGAGTTTGCTCATCAGTTTTGAGTTGACGTATTGGTTGTTCTCCTCGAGTTGTAATATTTTTGTCGTCATTTCCACGCTCATCATTGCCAGAATATCTTGCATATCCTTGTAAGCGAATGCGTTTTTATATTCTGCGGCCCGGCTGTTTATTGCTTTCACGGCATTGCGGATGGTCTCTTCCTCGCTCGCTTTCACTCGCATCTTATATGGCCGGTCCAATATCACCAGCGTAATTGGAAATTCGTCGTCCATTTATTCCTCGACTTTTGTCAATAACTCAATACTTTTGTCAATATCCCGTATCAGGCGATTTATCTTGATTTTTATTTCCGTTGAATTACCTTTGTCGTTTAGTGTGTTTCCTAAATTAAGTATTTTATTTTGTTCTTCTAACTGTTTAATTATTAAATTATTATTATATATTTGACTTTCAAGCTCCTTGTTACGCTGTTCGCTTTCAGAAAGTTGTTTCTCAAGCTCTTTTTTCGACTCTATCAGTTGCCTGATTTTGTACTCGATACCTGATAATTTTGTTTCGAAATCGACCATCGTTTTGTTTAACACGGAACTTTAAAAACGTTTGCAAAAATACGATTTTTTTTGCTTTTATGCAATTTTATTTTTGTTATTTATTAACCTTTGCTTGTGATGATTGCTGTATATTGTTATTTTACAGCGATTTGCACATAAAAATTGTTATGCCAAATCAAGGTTGTGCCCCATGCGTATTTGTTTGGTGCGCAGATATTTTTCGTTGTACTTGTTCGGTGCTATGACAATGGGCAGTGTTTCCACTATTTCGAGCCCGTAGCCTTCCAGTCCGTTGCGTTTCACGGGGTTGTTGGTCATCAGGCGCATTTTGGTTACGTTCTGGTCGCGGAGTATCTGTGCACCGATGCCGTAGTCGCGCTCGTCGGCTTTGAAACCGAGTTTGATGTTGGCGTCCACGGTGTCGAGGCCCTGCTCCTGCAGGTGGTATGCGCGCAGTTTGTTTATCAGTCCTATGCCGCGGCCTTCCTGACTCATATACACCACCATGCCTTTACCCTCTTTTTCGATCTGTTGCATGGCGTAGTGGAGCTGTTCGCCGCAGTCGCACTTGCACGAGCCGAAGATGTCGCCCGTGGCGCACGACGAGTGCACGCGCACCAGCACGGGCTCGTCTTTCTCCCATGTGCCTTTTTTAAGAACTAGGTGTGTGGCGTTGTTGTTGAGCTGTGTGTAGGCTATCAGCTGGAAATTGCCCCATTCGGTGGGGAGGAACACCTCCTCTTCCTTGCGGATAAGTGTCTCGTTGGCAATGCGGTAGGCGATTAGATCCTTGATAGTTACTATCTTGAGGCCGAATTTCTTGGCCACCTCCATCAGCTGTGGAAGACGTGCCATGGTGCCGTCGTCGTTGATAATTTCGATAAGTGCTCCGCAGGGGTTGAGTCCGGCCAAGCGGGCTAGGTCCACTGCCGCTTCGGTGTGTCCGGCACGCACAAGCACGCCGCCGTTACGGGCGCGCAGGGGGTTGATGTGTCCGGGACGGCCGAGGTCGGAGGCTTTGGTGTTGGCGTCGGCGAGGGCGCGGATGGTCATGGCGCGGTCGTGCATCGACACGCCCGTGGTGCAGCCGTTGCCCAGCAGGTCCACGGTGATTGTGAAGGGGGTGCCGAGGAGCGAGGTGTTGTTGCTCACCTGCATGTCGAGGTCGAGCTCCTTGCAGCGCTGCTCGGTGATTGGGGCGCAGAGCACCCCGCGGCCGTTCTTGAGCATGAAATTCACCTTCTCCGGCGTTATTTTCTCCGCCGCGATGATGAAATCGCCTTCGTTTTCGCGGTCCTCGTCATCGACAACTATTACAAATTTGCCTGCTTTGAAATCTTCAAGAGCTTCGGCTATAGTGTTTAATTGGGTGTCCATCAGTATGTTGTGGTTATTTTTGCGTTTTTATTGGTTTTGCAAAGATACGGAAAAAAGTTGACTTTCCCACCGAAATACGTGTTTTTGAACGTGAATTGCCACGAATTGACCGTGAATT
>JAEENM010000096.1 GCA_016283745.1 Bacteroidales bacterium
CAATGAAGATGGTGTCGGCTGCCAAATTCCGCAGAGCGCAGAACGCTATTGTGTCGATGCGTCCCTACGACAAGCAACTGTCGGATATCATCCGCGACATCAACGTCGAGGACGGCGTGGACACCCCGTACCACGCAGTGCGCGACGAGAAGAAAGTGCTGCTGGTTGTGGTAACCTCCAACAAAGGCCTTTGCGGAGCGTTCAACTCCAACATCATAAAAGAGGCCAACGCAAGGATTAAACACTACCAACAGAAAGCCGGCGTGGAGCTGAGCCTGATAACCATAGGCAAACGCGCCTCGGAGTTCTTCTCGAAACACACCACATTGGTGAAAAGCACCTTCGACGATGTGCTGGACAAACCCACTTTCGACAACGTGGCGGCAATAGCCGAGGACATCATGAACCGTTTCTGCGATAAGGAATACGACAAAGTTGAGATTGTTTACAACAAGTTCAAAAACTCGCTCACGCAGATACTCTCCACCGAGCAGTTCCTGCCCGTGATGCCCGACACCAAGAAGGACGAGAGCAAAGTGCAGAGCGACTACATCTTCGAACCCAGCAAACAGGAGATTCTGAAGGAGATGATACCGCTGTCGCTGCGCTCGCAGTTCTACCGCGTGGTTCTCGACTCGCTGGCTTCGGAACACGGTGCACGCATGACCGCCATGCAGAAAGCCACCGACAACGCCACCGAGCTGCTCAAGGAGCTGAAACTTACCTACAACAAAGCCCGTCAGTCGGCTATCACCAACGAGATTATCGAGATTGTGAGCGGCGCCGAAGCGTTGAACGGATAAGACACTTTTCAAGTCCAACTATACAAGAGCCGCCTACAAGCGGCTCTTTTTTATGGCATAAAGCGGACGTGGAAATCGCTTTGAAAACATTTTTTGCGATAAGCGTGAAAAAGTCCTTTTTTTTGCGTACATTTGCAAAACCGTTGAACGGGAAACAGTATTTTTGATATTTGTATAAATAATTAAAAACCAACAAGATGCAGTTAGTAACACTGACTACCGACTGGGGCAATAGCGACTTTTTCGCCGGCATGGTGAAAGGTCGTCTGTACTCGTTGATACCCGATGTGCAGGTGGTCGATATTACGCACGGCATCGATTCGTTCAACAGAAACAGGGCGGTGTTTGTGGTGCGCAACGCCTGTATGGATTTCCCCCCCGGCACCATACATATCATCGATGTGGATTCTCACGAGACGGGCACCAATCCGTACGTGGTGATAAAATACAACGAGCAGTTCTATATCTGCGCCGACAACGGCATTCCGAGTGCGGTTTTTTACGGCAAGGATATCGAAATATATCAAAATTCGCTTTTCCAGGACTCCCTTTTCTACACTTTCCCTGCCTATAATCTTTTCTGCCTTGTGGCAGCACAAATCTCTGCGGGCAAACCGTTGGATGAGATAGGCTACAGGCGTCCCGCCCTTGCAAGCTACACTCCGTTGCAGAACTCCACCTACGCCGACAGGGTGGAGGTAATGGTCTCGTATATCGACTCTTACGGCAACGCGTACCTCAACCTGCAATACGAGGAATTCGAGGAATTGCGGCAGAAACGCGACATCTTTATCCGCTCCGAGGGCATCTCTAAACGTCCCTTGAAAGTGTCGGCCTCGTATTTCGATAGCGTGGACAGCGGCGATAACGGTATGACAATGACGGTGTCGGCCACGGGATTTCTGGAATTGTCGATACTCCACGGCTCGGCCGAGAAATTGCTCAACCTGAAAGTGGGAAGGAAAGTTACAATCTACTTTCAATAGTTAGCCTTTTGCCACCAAAGGCTGTGCCACAAGTCCGGCGGCGTGTCGTTGTTTTATAAAATCAGGAAAAATCATGCAGAAGATATTCAGTGCCAGTCAGATACGTCAAGCCGACGCATATACAATCCAACACGAGCCAATCCCTTCGATAGACCTGATGGAACGTGCTGTAACGGCATGTTACGGATGGATCTGCGCCCATCTCCCGCAAGCGAGGGAGGTGACCATAGTCTGTGGCACTGGCAACAACGGCGGCGACGGACTGGCTCTGGCGCGCATGCTGGGCAAGGATAGGAAGGTGTCTGTCGTAGTTGTTGATTCCGACAACAAGAGCCCCGATTTCAGTACCAATCTTGAAAGGTTGGAAAAGTGCCCGAACGTTCTTGTAACGACATGGAACCAGTTCGACACGTATGAAATCCCATCCGGCACCGAGCTGCTGATAGACGCTGTTTTCGGCACCGGACTTAACCGACCTGTGGAGGACTGGCGTGCGGTGGCCATCAGGGCGATGAACGCCCATAAAAGCTCCATCCACCTGGCAATAGATATGCCGTCGGGACTGTTTGCCGACAAAGCCACACCCGCCGACAGTGCTGTGTTCGAGGCCGACATCACCCTCTCGTTCCAGTTCGCGAAAATGGCTTTCCTTTTCCCCGAAAATCATCGTTTTGTGGGACAGTTTGTCATATTGCCGATAGGCCTGTCGCAGGAATTTATCAGCAGTGAGCCGACACCCAACTATCTGGTGGACAGTGTTGTGGAACCTGCACAGCTGACACATCGTCCGAAATTCTCGCACAAAGGCACCTACGGACATGCGTTGCTTGTAGCGGGCAGCTACGGCAAGATGGGTGCCGCCATTCTCTCGGCAAGAGCCTGCCTGCGCACAGGAGCGGGACTTGTTACCGTGCATCTGCCCAAGCGTGGTGTGGACTGCATGCAGACGGCTTTTCCCGAAGCCATGGTCTCTGTCGATGCCGATGAAAGCGTATTCTCCGAGCCACCTGCATCGTTGGACCGCTATTCGGTGGTGGCCATGGGTCCAGGCATTGGAACCGAGCCGAAAACAAGGATGGCAATACGCAATTTGTTGCCGCTTTGCCAAAAGCCCATGGTGATAGACGCCGACGCCATCAATTGCATTGCGTTGGAGCAGGATTTGCTCGACAAAGTGCCGGAAAACAGCATTTTTACGCCGCACCACAAGGAGTTCGAGCGTCTGGCAGGGGAGTGGGCCGACGATTTCGAGAGGCTTGCCAAACAGCGCGATTTTTCGGCCAGACATAAGGTGATTGTCGTTTTCAAAGGGGCGCACACCACCGTAACCCTTCCCGACGGACGTGCTTTTTTCAACAACACGGGCAACCCCGGCATGGCTACGGCGGGCAGCGGCGACGTGCTTACGGGCATTATTGCCGCGCTGCTGGCACAAGGTCTTTCGCCCGCCGATGCGGCAGTATGCGGTGTGTTTCTGCACGGAAGGGCAGGGGATAGGGCCTTTTCCGACAAAGGCAACGGTCTTATCGCCTCCGACGTAGTGGAAAATGTTCCCTTTGTGATGTAAGTGGTGAGGACAAAAGTTTTGAAGTTTTCGAAAAAAATCGTATCTTTGCAGAAAAATTGAGGCAATTACCTACAATAATGTTGTAAACTTTTATAGGGAGCAAAAAAAGTATTAAAAATGAAGAATTTCATGCCATTTAGTTTATTACTTATTGCTTTTTTTTCTTGTCAAAACCCACAAGAAAGCAATGAATTGGTAAAAGAAGTGGAATATAAAGAAGTCAATTATAGTGATTGTGAACTATTTTATAGTAATTTATGTGTTTATTTAGAGGACACCACGGTTTGGTTCCCGTATAAAATGCAAAATTCTTTCAATTATCCGTGGAATGAGACATGGGCAACTCTTGATAGTTGGTCTGCATATTGGAATATTTCAAATAATAAAATCAAATTTGTTGGAATAGATACAACACAACCTGTTTCATTAGAAATATTAAATAGCCGATATGATGATTATGTTTTTCATTCATATTCATTTGAAGAAATAAAAAACAATGATTTGTTATATTGGATTTATTGCGAGATAGTGGCTAATCTAAAAAATATAAACAACTTGAAACTACTTCAAAACTATTATTCTTATGGTATTATGCCTAATACGGATGAAGAACTTGATATTGCTGAATGCCCTTATGATTTGTCGGATGGAATTCAATGTACGCATTTGAATTATATTACTGTATTGATTCCAGATACAACCAAAAGTTACATAACACCACCTTATCCAATAGGTCCACCACCGCCACCATTACCATGATTATAATATTCGTTCTAATACACTAAATTGTTTTTTTTTTTTGAGCCTTTACTACAGTAGTAAATGAGTTGGTGTCCAACTTTTAGGGTGCAGTACAGCCCCTCTGGAGCATTTTGGATAGTCTAACAATCAAACATAAAACAAAGAACCACATACAACAATAATGTAATGTTCTTCCACAGCAAATAAAAAAGGACTGTCGGTTTTCGGCAGTCCTTTTTTGTTATAAGCAAAGAGGCTTATTTCTTGCTTTCTTCCACAGATTCCTTTATCAGTTGGAAGGTGGCTTCGATGTCGTTGTCCAAACCCACGGAGAAGCGGATAAGGCCTTCGCTCATGCCCATCTCGCGCTGTATCTCCTCGGGGACTTCCGACGAAGTGGATTTGCCTGAATTGCTGAACAGTGTTTTGAAATATCCGAGGCTAACTGCCAGATATCCAACACCTTTCTCCTGCATTATCTCCATAATGCGGCTTGCAGCGTCGGCTGTTATCATATCGATGGAAATCATGCCGCCGAAACCGTAGCCTTCGTTCATCATGCTCTTGAACAGCTCGTGGTCGGGATGTTCGGGCAGGCCGGGGTAGTTGTATTTGAATCCCACCTCTTTAAAACGTTTGGCCAGATACATGGCATTTTCGCCGTGTTTCTGCATGCGTATGTGCAGGGTGTGCAGGTTTTTGAGGATGCTGCTGGAGCGCATGGGGTCCAGAACGGGACCGAGGAGCATTGCTGTGCCGTCGTTTACGTCGATAAGCGAGTTGATGTATTCGGCGGAGCCGCAGATGGCACCGGCCACACAGTCGTTCTTGCCGTTAACGAACTTGGTCATGCTATACACAACCACGTCGGCGCCAAGCTGGTAGGGCGAGAAAATCATGGGGGTGAAAGTGTTGTCCACGATGAGTTTTGCGCCGTTGGCGTGGGCTATCTTCGACAGCTCGGGCACGTTGGCTATGCGCAGCAGGGGGTTGTTCATCGTTTCGGTGTACAGCACCTTGGTGTTGGGACGGATGGCTTTCTTTACAGCCTCGAGGTCCTGGAAATTGACGAAAGTAACCTCAACGCCGAATTTCTTGATGTAGTTGTTGAGGAAAGCGAAAGTGCCGCCGTAGGTGGTCATGCTGGAAACGATATGGTCGCCGGATTTCACTTCGTGGATAAGGGCGCAGGTGATGGCTGCCATGCCGGAGCCTGTAACCCAAGCGCTCTCGGTGCCTTCCATAGCGGCAAGGGCTTTGCAGAGCGACAGGTTGCTGGGATTCCAGTGACGGCTGTAGAGGAAATAGCCTTCGGTCTCGCCGTGGAAAGTGTCGGTCATCAGGTGTGCTTTCTCAAAGTTGAAAGTTGCGCTGTCGCTGATGGAGGGGTTTACTCCGCGGCAAGCGTCGCGTCCGTCGATACGTTGGATGTTTGTTGCTGGGTCGAATTTTTTCATTTCGATATTATTTTATGTATTATACTGATTGTTAATTATTTCAAAGTTTGTGCGCCACATCCGTTCACTGCGCCGAAGAGCAGCAGGGCTTCCTGCCACGGGTAGCGGTTGGCGTACATGTTGGTCTTGGTGGTTCCGGTGCCTTGCAGGTTCATGCCGAAGGCGGAGCGGAACTGGTTGGCGCTGCTGTTGTAGTCCACCGACATCTCCGACGAGGTTTTCAGGTTGAGGAAACCTTCGAGGTAGGCTTTGTTTATCTTTCCGTTGAAGAGCGAGGGGTCGGTGAGGACTTTGTTGCCGGCCACTTCGGTGAACTGTTCCACATCGTCGAAGTCGTTGGCGCTGACGCGTAGGAACTTGCCGCCGCCGGGCAGCGTGAGGTCGGTCTGACGGTTGAGGAAGAAGATGTTGTTTCTCACCACTTCCTTACGCAGAGCCTCGCGGGCTTTGTCGCTGTCCACGTGGGTGCGGTCCATGCCGGCAAAAACGGCACAGCCGAAGATGTTGTTTTCCACGGTGTTGGTGGTTCCGGGAATCATGCGGTAGCCGTAGCCCATATCGCCAAGGTCTTTCAATCGCGACCACACGAAAAGCACGGTGTTGTAGCGGAAATTGATGGGCACCACGGATTTGACGTCGGCGCCACGCACGTCGAGGGTTGCCATGCGGATGTTCACAAACACGTTGTTCTCCATGGTGAGGGAGCCGCCTTTGAGCATGCCAATGATGCCGAAATTAGGACAGTTGGCGAAAGTGCAGTTGCGTATCACCACGTTGACGTTGTTTACAACGCCTTGGTAGCCGTCGAGGTAAATCATGGAAATTTCGTTGGTCAGCACGGAGCTTTCGTTGAAGTTCTCGCCGCCGATGCCCGCAGTGCCGATAGGGCACATCATGGGACTTTCAACGCCGGCGGGCTTGCCTTCGCCTTTGGCGTTGTAGGCTATGCCGTTGCCGCGGTCCATTATGAAACCGTCGATAACCACGTAGTCGTTGGGAGCCTGCACGCTGCGTATCTGTATGGTGCCGTTGCCGCTCACCGAGCCGTTGGAGGAGGCGGAGGGCTGTATCATGGTGCGGTGTTTCAGGATGTCCCTTTCGGAGAAATCGGCGCTGTAGCCGCCGAGAAGGGTTACGGGTTTGGTTATCACTATGTTGCCGCAGTTGAGCAGGCCGTAGTAGTTGCCTTCGGCCACCACGATGGTGGCTCCTGCGGGTGCCAGTTCAAGGGCTTTGGCGATGTTTTTCAGGGGTGCCGACTTGCTGCCGTCGTTGCGGTTGCTGCCGGTGGTGCTGCTCACGTAGAGGGCGTTGCCGGGAATTTTGGCGTCGGTTGAGGGAACACCGGTCGAGGATGTGGGGCGGTTCATGCCTGCATACCTGTTGTTCATATTGATTGTCGCAGTGCTTTTTGCGTTGTTCGCGGCATTGTTCACGGCGTTGTTGGCTGCATCGTTGGCGGATTTCTTTGTGTCGTCCACCACCTCTTTGGCGGCTTTCTTGGCGGCGTTTTTAAGCGCGTTGCCGAATTTCGACTGGGCGTTGCCGGTGCCTATCATGGCTGCTATGGCCAAGGCGAAAATAAGGGCTGTTCTTTTCATTGTTATGGGTTTTATTTATTTTGATTTGCGTTTTTTACAATGATTTTTCGGTGCGAAATGCCTTTTTTGATTGTCGTGTTGAACATTGCAAAGTTACATATTTTTTTTGTTTTTTTGGCAAAAACGACGAAAAACTTTCAAATAAAAGAGTGCCTGACTTTGCAAAAGCATCAGAACGATATGATTTCCAGATGTTCAAGCACGATTTTTACGCCGAGCAGAATCAGAATCACGCCGCCGGCGATTTCGGCCTTGGATTTGTACCGCAGTCCGAACAGCGAGCCGACTTTCAGTCCCACATCCGACAAGATGAATGTCGTAAAGCCGATTAAGGATACAGCTGGGAGCAGATTTACTTCGAGGCAGGCGAACGATATGCCTACAGCAAGGGCGTCGATGCTGGTGGCAATGGCAAGGAGCAGCATGGTCTTGAAATCCAGCGAGGCGTTGGCCGACTCTTCCTTCCCCGAAAGGGCTTCGCGTATCATGTTTACGCCGATGAGCAGGAGCAGGGCGAAGGCAATCCAGTGGTCGACGGCGGTGACATAGTCCTTGAAATGATAGATGAGGTAGTATCCCGCCACGGGCATCAGGGCTTGGAACCCGCCGAACCAGAGTCCCACCGCCAGATAGGCGCGCAGGCTGGTGCGTTTCAACGAAAGTCCCTTGCACACCGACACAGCGAAAGCGTCCATAGAAAGTCCTATTGCCAAAAGCAGAAGTGTTATGAAATTCATTGTCTCAAACTTGGTTTTGGAGGTGCAAAATTACGAAAAAAAAGTGAAAAAACCGACCTTTTTCCGACCGTTTTTATGCGTTGTTGAGAAGTCGCTGAAAATGTGCATAACTTTTGATATTTTTATGGCGGAAAATGCCCGAAAATCCATAAATAAATCGTATTTTTGCAATCTAATTTTAAACTGAAAAAACGCGATGTCAGACGAGAAACTCACACAAAATCAAGAAAAAGAATACACTGGTGGCAGCATCACCGTACTCGAGGGATTGGAAGCCGTTAGGGTGCGTCCCGCAATGTACATAGGCGACGTCAACGAAAGAGGCTTGCACCATCTGGTCAGCGAGGTGGTGGACAACTCCATCGACGAGGCCATGGCAGGCTACTGCAACAAGATAGATGTGGTTATTTACGAGGATAACTCCATATCCGTGGAGGACAACGGCCGTGGAATCCCCGTGGATATGCATCCCAAGGAGAAACGCTCGGCATTGGAGGTCGTTATGACCGTGCTCCACGCCGGCGGCAAGTTCGACAAAGGCTCTTACAAGGTTTCGGGCGGTTTGCACGGTGTAGGTGTGTCGTGCGTCAACGCCCTTTCCGACCACCTTACAGCAGAGGTGTACCGCGACGGCAAAATCTATCGTCAGGAGTACGAAAAAGGCAAGCCGCTGTACAGCGTGAAAGTAGTGGGCGACACCGAAAAACGCGGCACCCGCATCACTTTCCACCCCGACGCCACTATCTTCACCGTCACCGAATACAAATACGACATCCTCGAAAGCCGCATCCGCGAGCTGGCCTACCTCAACAAAGGCATCGAGATAACCATAGAGGACAAACGTCCCGACGAGGAGGGCAACATCCGCAAAAATCGTTTCTATTCTGAGAACGGCCTCAAGGATTTCATCAACTACCTCGACGAGTCGCGCGAGAAACTGATGCCCGACCCCATCTGCATCGAGGGCGAACGCCAGGGCATCCCCATCGAGATAGCATTGCAGTATAACACGGGGTTCAAAGAGAACACCCATTCGTATGTGAACAACATCAACACCCACGAGGGCGGCACGCATCTTGCCGGTTTCCGCCGCGGACTCACCCGTACTTTGAAGGCTTACGCCGACAAGTCGGGAATGATTGAGAAAACTGAGAAACAGAAAAAGATGAAAATCGAGATTACCGGCGACGACTTCCGCGAAGGTCTTACCGCCATAATCTCCGTAAAGGTGGCTGAGCCTCAGTTCGAGGGACAGACCAAGACCAAGCTCGGCAACAGCGAGGTGATGGGAGCCGTGGATATGATTGTGGGCGAGCTGCTCAACAACTACCTCGAGGAACATCCCCGCGAGGCCAAGGCCATTGTGGACAAGGTTATTTTGGCCGCCACGGCGCGTCAGGCTGCACGTAAGGCCCGTGAGATGGTGCAGAGGCAGACGGTGTTCAGCAGCGGCGGACTGCCCGGAAAACTGGCCGACTGTCAGGACGGCGACCCCTCGATATGCGAGCTTTACCTCGTGGAGGGTGACTCGGCAGGCGGATCGGCAAAACAGGGCCGCGACCGCAAATTCCAGGCTATACTGCCATTGCGCGGTAAGATACTTAATGTGGAGAAAGCCATGCAGCACCGTGCTTTCGAGAGCGAGGAAATAAAGAACATCTACACGGCACTCGGCGTGACCATCGGCACCGAGGAGGACTCCAAAGCGCTAAACCTCGACAAACTGCGTTACCACAAGGTTATCATCATGACCGATGCCGATGTCGATGGAAGCCATATCGCCGCACTGATACTCACTTTCTTCTTCCGCTATATGCCGGAGCTTATCAAGAACGGATACGTGTACATAGCCACTCCGCCGCTGTATCAGGTGAGCAAAGGCAAGAAATCGGAATACTGCTGGACGGAGGAAGAACGTCTGGACCTCATAGACAAACTTGGAGGCGGCAGCGAGAGCGGCTTGCGCATACAACGTTACAAAGGTCTTGGTGAGATGAGGCCCGACCAGCTTTGGGACACCACCATGAATCCCGAAACGCGCATACTACGTCAGGTGCATATCGAAAACGCCGTGGAAGCCGACCGCATCTTCTCCATGCTTATGGGCGACGATGTGCCGCCGCGCCGTGAGTTCATCGAACAGAATGCCACCTACGCCAATATCGACGCATAATATTTTGGTTATTACTATTAATAAAACGGGTGCCCTTCAGGTGCCCGTTTTTTTTATTCGAAGAAAAAGTCGTCGAAATTGAGCAGGAAGACCTGTTTTTTGGCTGTTAAATAGTAGGGAAGTTGCACACTTTTCTGTGGCGATGTTGTTTTATAGCCTGCGTGACTTTAGCCACAAGTCCATCAGCGGGTCGGCAATATAATAGAGACCGTCGCGTCGTGTTAGTAGGTCGAACTCCAGAAGTTTTTTTGCGGCAGACTGAACTGCACTGGTCGATTTCATTCTATGTCGCTTGATAAATGCCGATGCGGTGATACTCTTAACAGGCTCCCCTTCTTCACTCATAGCATAAAGCAATTCTTTTTGAGGCTCGGTAATAAGAGCCAGTTGTTCGCGCAGGCGAGGCTCGCACTCCATAAGGTAGTCATTGATAAGGTGTTGTATCGTGTCAGTGTCGCATTTTTCGCCAACAGAAGTGATGCTGAAGGCATCTTTCATAATGCGTTGTAGGTAGAGCGTTACCCCTTTAAATGTGTCGTAAACCAGACTGACAGCCTCTCTTTCGATTTCTTTTCCTGCCTTTAGAAAATGGTGACAGGCGAAATTACAGTAACTGTCAAGTGGTATGGCTTCGAGTACGATGCTTCTTGCACTCATATAGAATGGGCGTTTCTCCGAAAAGAATATCTCTTCCATCAATCTGCGTTGGCTACCGGCAAAGACAAGATTGGCGTTTTCGAGATGCTGTATGTGTGTGCGCAACAGTGCTTCGACATTTTTTTCGGGATATTTCGTGACTTGCTGGAATTCGTCGATAACTATGATGCAGCGTCGGTTGGACTTTTCAATATATTCGAAAATCTCTTTCAAGGTATACTCCGGCATAGTTATGTCGCCCAAATGTATGTCCAATGTGGGTGTGTTTTGAATAGGGTCGTATCCAAAACTGGCACTGAGTGAACGCAGGGTTGCCGTGAAGAGCTTCATCATCCGGGTGCTCCGCTTGGCAAGGCTGTCGAAAACAGTGGCTCATAGAAGTTGAATGAATTCGCGGAAGGATGATGTGTGGAGTATGTCAATAGTTATTAGAACGTACTCTTTACTGCCGTTTTCTAGACTGTGTTCCACAAGTTTGGTTTTTCCCATACGTCGCTGCGACATTAGCACTACGTTTTCACGGCTATCCAAAAAACGCACAAGTTGTTCGGATTCTTTGTCGCGGTCGCAGAAATATTGTTTTGGGATTTTGCCCGTAACAATGAAAGGATTTATTTTTTTTGTCATTTCTTCATTCTTTTTGCAATGGCAAAGATACGAAGTTTTTTTCAATAAACGACATTTTTATGCAAAAAAAAATATTTTTTTTACATAAAAATAGTTGTGTGATTTGTTCGTCTGGTTAATTTAAAATTGGATAAAGTGCTGTATTTTATGATTTTAGTAAATTCCACTTTTCCTTTAAATGAATATTTTAGGCGAAAAAGCAATTATTTTTTTCCATCAAAACATAATATCGTCGAAATTGAGCAGGAAGACCTGTTTTTTTGCTCGTGTGAGGGCAGTATAGAGCCATCGCAGGTATTCGCGGTCTATCACCCCGTCGGGCAGGAAACCTTGGTCGATAATGGCGGTGTCCCACTGTCCGCCCTGCGTCTTGTGGCAGGTGAGGGCGTAGGCGAATTTCACCTGCAAGGCGTTGTAATACGGGTCGTTGCGTATGGCTTTCAGACGGTCGCCCTTGGTGGGCAGGTCGGCGTAGTCGAGGGCCACCTGTTCGTGCAGCCTGCGACTCTCGTCGGCGGTTAGCGACGGCGACTCGGAATAGAGCGTGTCGAGCAGAATGCGGCATTCCATCTCCGGTGCGTCGGGGTAGTCGATGAAACGCAGCGTGGCCATGGCGAAACGGAATCCGTACATCTCCTCGAAATTGCGCAGTCGAAGAATCTCGGCGATGTCACCGTTGGCGATGAATCCCAAGGAGGCATCTTCATCGGTCCAGAAATAGTTGTTTTTCACCACCATAA
>JAEENM010000097.1 GCA_016283745.1 Bacteroidales bacterium
ACCGAAGGTCATCAACCAGCGTCAGGCGCTGGTAGGCTGTGCGGTAACGGGCATTGCCCTTTCGGCAGTGGCCATAGCCATCCCCAGCGGGCTTTCCGCCGATTTCCCCTTCATCGACCTCGGCACTTTCAGCACTATACAGATGCACGTACCGCTCACGGTGCTGTTCGTGGCACTGCTCGGATTGTCCAACGCCCTTGTATGGCCCGCCATCTGGCCTCTGGCACTGGAAGGCGCGGGCGAGCACACCAAGACAGGCTCGGCACTGCTTATCATGGCTATTGCAGGCGGCGCCACCCTGCCCCTGCTCTACGGTCGTCTGGCACAAGCCTGCGGCACGCAATACGCCTACCTTATAGCAATACCATGTTACCTCGTAATTCTGGCCTTCGCCATCTATTGTAGAAAGAAAAAATAAACAGTTAATAATTCGTTCCAATCGCAATCATGCTTGCATGATAAAAATAATCTGTTAGATTCGTGTAATCCGTGTTCAAAAACATTTTTTATAGTATTAAATAATCTCACAATATGCTTTTTCTCAACATCTCGGAATACCTGCCTATGGACACCACCGGATACCGTATTTTGGTGTCGCTGCTGGCTTTAGTGGTATCGATAATAATTCTAAACCTTGTCAACAAAACCAAACTCAATCATTTCATCAGCGAAAGAGTGAAATTTATTGCCGCCGGCATTTTCTTGTCGGGCATAATCCTCTATATGATAGGCTTCTGGGACGAAGGCTCCAAGGGCAACATACTTACGCTTTTCTTCCGTGCCTCGCTGTCGTCGCTGGAGATGTTCGTGTCGCATTCCGACCTTATCGAGGTACGCCACAGCATGCACGAAAACGCGTTGTACATGTTTGTCTTTGCCCTTGTACATTTCCTTGCAGTGCTCTTGAGTGCCATCTTGATAATCCCGTTGATAGCCTACATCTGGCACTCCAAAACAGTGCTCCGCAAACTGCGCACCCCGCGCCTGTTCATTTTCTGGGGCGAGAGCACCAGCTCTTTCATGCTTGCCGAGGATATCATACGAACACAAAAGGACAACAACTATAGGATTCTTTTCATCGAGACTCCCAACGACGGCAAAAGTTCCGATTCGTCGATACATTTCACACACCTCTTTAGCGGCTCTCTGGTGAAAAACGAACGCATGGAGCGGATTGCCAACCTCCGAGCCTTGTTGCTTTCGAGCAAAGTGAGCATACTCAAACGCGAGAACGAACAGTCGCTCAAAGACATATTCCGTTACGCAGGACTCTCGTTCCTTTACAAATGTCTCGCCAAGGACGCCATCAAAGACATAAAGATATTCTTCCTTTCGAGCGACCAAGAGATGAACCGCAAAAACGCATCCGCCCTCATCTCCACCACGGAACCGAAAGACAGCCCAATGCTGAAAAAGAAAGTCGAGGTGTACTGCCACTCGTTCTACAACGACCTTTGCGTGGTTTACAGCTACGGCTCGCTGTATATGCGCAGCCTCGGCAAAAACAACGTAAGCCTCAGCATCGTGGACTCCGCACGTCTGTCGATAGTGGAGCTGAAAAACAACCCCATACACCACCCGGTAAACTATGTAAATCCCGACACCGCCACAGCCACGGCACGCAAGCCCTTCACGGCACTGATAGTAGGTTTCGACGAGTCGGGCGAAGAGGCTCTGAAATTCGTATATGAATTCGGATGCTTTGTCGGCCCCGACGGCAAAAAGAACCCACTCAAATGCTATGTGCTTTGTGCCAATGCCGAGGGTACCAAAAACCGCTACTATCTGGCACACCCCTCTTTCGCCAACAACCCCGAGGTAGAGTTCATCTCCTTCTCAAAGAATTCCAAGGAGTTCCACGCGTGGGAGCAAAATGTGCTGAACGACCTCAACTTCGTGTTTGTGAACACCGGCGACGATATGACCAACCTCGGCATGGCCACCGACATACTGCACCTCGCCCACCGCAACCGCACCACCGACCCACATCTTTTCAAGATATTCATCCGCTCTTACGACGTAAAGTATTATAACGAACTTTGCGACATGGCTGCCTACTACAACAACACTAACCCCGAATGGGGCGAGAACGTGGTGGTGTTCGGCTGCAAAAGGGACCTCTTCACCTACAAAAGCGTTGTAGAACAGCAAGCCGTGATGGACTCCGTGGCTTTCTACAACGTCTTTGCCAAGATGACCGGACGCGAGAACTGGATGGAACGCTATATACGCCTGAGCCGCACCTACGCACAGCATCAGGAGCTGGCCTACTCGCTCAACCAGGACATGTCAAACTATTGGCACGCCCGCACCAAGGCGCTGCTCGCCGGAGTCAACAACACCTCCGACAAGGAACGTTTCAACGCACTGCTGCAATGCGTTGCCACTCGTCCCGACATGACGCATTACGCCGAGGAACTGGAACAATGCAAAACTCCCGAAGAACATAACAAAGTGGTGCGCAAATACTGCACCTACCAAGGCACCGACGAACAACGGCAGATACTCTTCAACCTCGCCAAAACCGAGCACATGCGCTGGTGCGCCATGATGGAGATAATGGGCTACACTCCCTACTACGACGACATGCAGGACGGCGACCCCAGATTAAAAGACACCATCAAGAAAAAGCACTCCTGCATGGTGAGCATCGAAAAAATGCAGACAGTGTCGTCGCTTAGCGAGACAATACCCTACGACTACACCGTGGTGGACATCTGTCTGCGCATGGCAGCAGGGTTGATAACCATGTAACCTTACGGTAAGACAATAAAAATCAGGGATACGCCCGTGCGGACATATCCCTGATTTTGTTTTTGATTACTCGTACGAACTATTTCTCGGCTTTTGCCTCTTCGGCCACAGCCTCTTGCTGTTCGGCGGCCTCCTCAATCATATCGTCGATCTTTTCGGTAATGTTCACCATACGTTCCTTGTCGGGATTGCGGTAATACAGCTCGTTGTTCAGATATTCCTGAATGGCGATGAGAGTGGGCTTGGGCAGCTGCTCGTAGTAACGCACCACCTCTATCTGCTCGCGGTTCTCGTAAATTTCGTCAACAGAGTCGGTGGACGAGACGAACTCTTCGATTTTCTTGTTCAGCTCACGTTTCATCTCCGACGAAATCTGGTCGGAACGCTTGGCCAGCATAGCCACGGTCTCGTAGATATTGCCTGTCTGGGTGTCGAACTGGCGCACATCGCGGGTGATGGTCGTACTTGTTGTCTTGTATTTCTTTATATCCATTGTAATATTATTTTTATTTCGAAATTTTGGCTAATAAGTTTCTGCTCTTGTTATAGATTTCCTGCAAGTCGGACTTGTATTTGGGGTTGGAAACCAGCGCCCCGAAGCGCTCGAAATCGGCCACCACCTGCTTGGTGCGTTCCTCCACTTTCGACTCCTGGCTGTTGATGGCCAGCTCGTAGCCCGATTTTATCATATAGTACATCGCGTCCTCCTTGCTTGCCGACTCGGGGTAATTGTTGATGAAATTGCCGAACGACACGTAAGCGGCGTGATAGGACTCGATTTTGTAATATCCGTAGGCAATCTCGTATTCCTTCTTCATCAGCTTGGCGCGCATCTCGTCGAGGTAGCCGTTGATTTCGGGAGTGTGTGTGCTCGAAGGGTATTTCTCCAAGTAGGTCTCAAAATCGGCGATGGCCTCCTTGGTCAAAGTCTGGTCGAGGGAGTAGGTAGGCGATTCGATGTATTTGCAGTAGGCCGAACGGAAAAGGGCCTCCTCGGCGTGACTGCTGTAGGGGAACATCTTCACGAAACTCTTGAACTGGTAGCCGGCCGAGCGGTAATCCTTGGTCTTGAACAACGCCTGTGCGTAGTACCACGACACATTCTCGGCTTTGTCGCGGCCACGGTAGTACATAGTCAGATTTTCGAAAAACTGAACGGCACGGTCGTAGTCGCCTTTGTTGTAACTGTCCATAGCGACCTTGTATTTGGCGTCGAAATCGCTGCCTTTGAGCACTTTGTCATACTTGTTGCAGCCAACCAACAAACTGATTGCCAATACGATAACCGTGTATATACCACATTTGTTCATAACGTGCAAAGTTACAATTTTTTTTGCAAATAATTCCATTTTATATGGAGTTTGTGTCAAATTTTAAAGTAACATCCTCTATATCAAGATTTTGCAACCTTGATATAGATTTTGAGTTATTATAACGGAGTTTGCCGAGTTTTAGTATTTGAAAAATGAATTTTGACAAATGATTTCAACTTTTGTTTCAAAGCATTTTTCATTGCCTCAAATAGGGGTCTCTGTTAGTTTCAAATTCAAAATCCAAATGGTGAGTGATATCGGTACGGTTTTGAACACCCAAGAAATTTTGCAAATAATACTGTGTGCCATCCACGTGGAGACGCAGCATATCCTGGTCGGCAAAGGGATAAAATGTTTTGTACCTTGCACACGATAAGACGTAATACCACTTGTCGCCGGCATGTTCGTTAGCCAAGCTAACAAAAGTCTCATGATCCGGACAATCACCGCCGTTCACGATACCGTTCTCTTCATTATACCATTGAAACGTACATAAATAGTCTTGAGAATGACGGTTGTAAATATCCTGTTCATAACGCACCGTCATTTCTTGAAGCCATTCTAAATTTGGAGAAAAAATCCAATACATCAAATGGCAAAGTGTATCACTGTAGGAATATGTGCGTAACATACAAATAGACCTAAAGGAGACATAACCGTATGTAAGAATATCATATCTTCCACTTACGGAATCATTTACAAGCGATAGATGGTTGGCGTCGACAAACTGATCCATAGCGTTTTCCCAACCCGCATTGTCATGCAAGTTCCATATCGCCAACAAATCGCCATACAATCCTTCCGGCAATGTTTCCTCTTCTTCTGAAGGCGGTATAGCAATATCAACGCCTTTGTCTTTCTCGCAGGATGCGAGTACGAATGCCGAAACCACTAATAACAAAACAAACAAAGTCTTTCTCATGATATTTTTAGGGACTTCCGAATCCATATCTTTTCATTTCTAAAACCATTTTATCATTATTTTGTCGGAGTCCATTGAACAAAACCAGACAAAACGGTCCTGCAAATTTACTATTTTTATTGCAATTTATGATATTAAAGAGTGTCCGCATAGCAGCCACTCAAACTAAATTTATTGTTTTTCAGCAATTTACACACAAAAAAAAAAAAAAAGACTTCATTTCAAGGGTCTTAATACCGATTTTCCATGGCAAATTGCATTATTTTTGGTTTTTTTCGCGAAGTAATTTCCAAGAGTCGCGCAAACACAAAAAAAACGTCCGGAAGAAAAAAGAAACAATAAATCGGAATATTTTTCGTATATTTGCAGACAATTTCCAAACGTGTCGCCGCACGGCTTTTGGCTGTTCCGCGACGTGCGAGGGAGTAGTCCGACACAATCGTCACGCATTGACTTACAACCAAATACCTGCAAGTCGGTGCGGGTGGTGATGTGTACGGTAATTTAATTTTTAATACAGAAACGACACTATTTTATAACAAAAACACAATGAAAAAACAACTTTTTATCGGATTGGCGATAGCTTTTGCCGCCTTCGGCACCGCCAAAGCCCAGTCTAACGACCCCGTTGTGATGGAATTTGCGGGACAGAAAGTCACCAAATCGGAATTTGTAAAGAGTTTCAAACAGGCCAACAACATAAACCCCGACGCCGCCCCAACCGCCTGCACCTACGAAAAACGCAAGGCTCTGGAGGAATACGTGGACCTCTACGCCAACTTCCGTCTCCGTCTGTACGACGCCTACGCCAAGAAATACGACACCGCCACCTCCCTGCGCAACGAGTACCGCACCTACCGCAACGAGATGGCCCTGCCCTACCTCATCGACTCCACCGAACTCGAAACCCTTCTGCACCAGACCTACGAACGCAACAAATACGCCGTCAGGGCATCGCACATAATGGTGCGCCTCGACGCCAACGCTGCTCCAAAAGACACCCTCAAGGCTTATAACAAAGCAATGGACATATACAAAAGAGTGATGGCCGGTGAGGATTTCGCCCAACTGGCCGAAGAACTCTCCGACGACGAGTCGGCACGCTCGTTTGTGGGCAACAACGGACAGAAATACGACGGCAACCGCGGCGACATCGGATGTTTCACCGTTTTCCAAATGGTGCCCGAATTCGAGAATGCATGCTATAGCATGAAAGTCGGCGAGATTTCGAAACCCGTCCGTTCGATGTACGGATACCACATCATCAAACTGACCGACAAAATAAAAGCCTACGGAAAAGTGTCGTTACAACACATCTGGATTCGTGAAGACCCCGAAAAACCAGAATTGGCAGAGAACAAAATAAACGACGCATACAAAAAACTGCAAGAGGGCGAGAGTTTCGGCTCTGTGGTGAGAAACTACGCATCGTTCCTTGCAAGAGAACAAACAGAGCCCGGGCTGATGCAGGACCTGCCAATAAACCAAGTAACCCCCGAATATCTGCACGAAATGCAGTTTATCAAAGAGGGCGAATACACCAAACCTTTCAAATCGCCATACGGTTGGCACATAGTGAAAAAAGTGAAAACCGAACAGATACCCCCTTATGAGGATATGCAGGCAATGTACCGCAGCAAACTCACCGCCAACCAGTACAACAACATCCCTCAAACCAAGTTCATCGAAAAATGCAAGAAAGAATATAAATTCACCGACTACACACAAAAGAAACCCTCCCTGCTCGACCCCGTCATCTCCCTGCTCAACGACACCGTTTTCAGAGGCAAATGGAAATACGACGGCAGTGCCGACAACACCAACACCCTATGCGAGATAAACGGCCGCAAATACACCGCCCACGACTTTGCCTTGTTTATTGAAAAAACACAACGTTTCGAAAACAGACTCTACGACTACGGCGTTTACGTAAACAAACGCTACAAACTCTTCACCGACCGTAAAATCCTCGAACATGCCGACAGCCTGCTCGAACTCAACAATGAAGAGTTCCGCAACCAAATGAACGAATTCCGCGACGGACTCGTCATTTTCGCCTACAACGACCAGAACATCTGGAGTCGCGCGACCTCCGACACTGCCGGACTCAAGGAATTCTACGAAACTTCGAGCAAACAATACAGCCTCGACAATCCCGACCACGCAATCTATTTTTGGGAGGAACGAGCCGATGTAACCACCGCTTTCATAGCCGACTCGGCATACATCAAACCCTCCAAAGCTAAAAAGATAGCTCAAAAAATAATGTTCAAAGAAAAAGGCACTCCCGAACAGCTGCGCGACGAACTGAAGAAAAACCTAAGCCGCAAATGTACCGAGGAACACCCCATAGGCATTGTGGCACGGAAAATTGAAAAAAGCGACATATCCGCTCCGAAAGGCGACCAATGGAATGTCGGAGTTTACATCAACCCATCCGTGAAAGGCTACAAAGTGGTGTGCGTTACCGAACTACTCAACCCCGAACTGAAATCGTTGCGTTCCGCAAAGGGCTACTACATCAACAACTACCAAAACGAGCTTGAACGGCAGCTCATCGAAAGCCTCCGCAAGAAATACAATCTCGTCATCCATCAGGATGTAATAGACACCATCACTTGGTAAAAAAAGTATGAGAAGCATAATAGCCACATTCCTGATTTCTCTCGTCGCTCTGGCAGCGACGGGGTGCGGCGGCGGCAAGAAAGACCACGCCCTGGCCCGCGTCTTCGACAAATATCTGTACGAGGACGACATACAGGACATAGTGCCGGCCGGCACAGCCCCCGACGACAGCGCCGCCATCGTGGCCAACTACATACAGCAATGGATTCAGGAAATGGTGGTGCTCGAAAAAGCCGAAAACAACATCTCCGACGACTTCGAGAAAGAGCTTCAAAACTACAAAAACTCGCTCATAACCTACAACTATGAACGTCTGATTGTGGAACAACAACTCGACACCAACGTGGCCGACACCGCAATACAGAACTACTACAACAAACACCGCGAGACCTTCACCCTGAAAAACAACATCTTACGTACTGTCTACGTTAAGATGCCCGCCAAATCGAAAAACATTCAGAAAATACGCACAATACTTTCGGGCAACGACCTCAGCGACAAAAAGATAGTGGAACTGGAGCGACTCGCGGCCAACGAGGCCACCGCCTACAACTTCGACCAGTCGGCGTGGATCACCTTCTTCGACTTCCAACACATAATCCCCGTCAAAACATACAACGAGGAATTCTATCTGAAAAACATCAAAAACATCTACTTCACCGACAACGAAAACGCCTACATCGCCAAAATCCTCGACTCCAAAGTCGCCGACGAGCTCTCCCCTATCGATTTCGAATATCAGAACATCAAAAACATAATCCTGAACCAACGCAAGGTGGAGATAGTTGACAAAATGCGCGCCAACCTGCGTGAAAAGGCCGAAGCCGACAAAGAAATTGAAATCTTCAAAAAATAAAAGACAACAATATGAAAAAAACAGCCCTGCTCATACTCCTCACCGCACTCACGATGCAACTCACAGCCCAAAATAAAGGCACTGTGGTCGACCAAGTGGTGGCCGTGGTGGGAAAGAACATCATCAAACTGTCCGACATCGAAGGCAACTACGCCCAGCTGCGGGTGCAGAAAGGCTACGAAAACCCCTTCGAAAACCGCTGCAACATACTCGAAAGCATGCTGATGACCAAACTGCTGCTCCACAAAGGCATGGTGGACAGCGTGGAAGTTACCGAACAGATGATAGCCTCCGAACTCGACTGGAGTATGAAAAACCTGCTTCGCTACTACAATACAAAAGAAAACCTGCAAAAACAGACCGGTCGCTCCTACGACGACATTCGCGAGACCTACGCACAAATCATCACCGAGAAATACATCACCCAACAGGTGGAGGAAGGTATCACCGCCAATGTCAAAGTCACCCCGCGCGAAGTGCAGGAATACTACAACGCCATCCCCAAGGACAGCCTCCCCACCATCGAAGAGGAATACGAGATGTCCGAAATTGAGATGACCCCCGTGGTCGGCGATGCCGAGAAAGAACGCATACGCTTAGAACTCAACAAAATGCGCGAACGTGTGCTGAAAGGCGAGAGCTTCAGCATGCTTGCCACACTCTACTCCGAAGACCCCGGCTCGGCACAGAAAGGCGGAGAACTCGGTTTCTTCGGCCGTGGCGACATGGTAGGCGAATTCGAAGCGGCGGCCTTTGTGCTGAAACCCGGCGAAGTGTCGCCCGTGATAGAGACGAAATTCGGTTTCCACATCATCCAGCTCATCGAACGTCGCGGCAACACCATCAACGCACGTCACATACTGCTGATACCCAAAGTCTCCACCAACGACCTCATCGCCACACAACAGAAAATGGACAGCGTGATAACCCTCGTCAAAAACGGCACCATCACCTTCGAAGAAGCTGCTCGACAATACTCCACAAGCACAACCAAATCACTCGGCGGAGTGGTGTCCAACGCCACTATGGGCAACCGTTTCAATGTGGAGCTCGCCAAACAGCAGTTCCCCGAACTCGACATCACCAAATACAACGAAGGAGACATCACACCCATACAGATGACTAAAAACGAGTCGAACCAGAACGTGTTCCGTGTAATCAAGATTACCAAGAAAATACCCACACACGTGGCCAACCTCACCGACGACTACGACAAAATCTACAACGCCGCCCTGCAGACCGCCAAAAACGAGAAAGTCCTCGACTGGGCTGCAAAACAGATAAAAAACACCTACATCCGTATCAACGACGACTTCAAAACCTGCCCCTTCAAACTCAACTGGACCGGCAAATAAAAACCATCTACAATGTCCGACACCGAACTCATACAATCGCTCGCGCAGAAGCACCAGCTCCTTAAAACCGAAATCCGCAAGGTTATCATCGGGCAGGATAATGTGATAGACAGCCTGCTGCTCTCCATCTTCAGCGGCGGACACTGTCTGCTTGTTGGTGTACCCGGACTGGCCAAGACACTGATGATCAACACTCTGTCGAAAGCCTTGGGACTACAGTACAGCCGTATCCAGTTCACCCCCGACCTGATGCCCTCAGACATCATCGGTTCCGAAATCCTCGACAAAAACCGCGACTTCCAGTTCCTCCGCGGACCGGTGTTCGCCAACATAATCCTCGCCGACGAGATAAACCGCACCCCGCCGAAAACACAGGCCGCCTTGCTCGAAGCCATGCAGGAACACGCCGTTACCGTGGCGGGAAAGACCTATCCCTTGCAGCAGCCGTTTTTCGTGCTCGCCACCCAAAACCCCATCGAACAGGAAGGCACCTACCCCCTGCCCGAAGCCCAGCTCGACCGCTTCATGCTCAACATAAAACTCGACTACCCCACTTTCGATGAGGAGATAGACATAGTGAAATCCACCACCACAGGACTGGAAACCGACATCAACGTGGTGCTTTCGGCCGAGGAGATAATGCAATACCAAAGCGTGATACGCAAAATCCCCGTGCCCGACAATGTTTACCAACACGCTGTCGGCCTTGTGGCACGCACTCGTGTGGGAACACCCGATGCCAGCTCTTTTGCAGCGAAATACCTTTCGTGGGGAGCAGGCCCGCGTGCTTCGCAATACCTCATCATCGGCGCCAAGACACACGCCGCCCTCAACGGCAAGTTCTCCCCCGACATCGAGGATGTGGACGCCGTAACGCCCGAAGTTCTGCGCCACCGCATAGTAAAGAACTATTACGCTGAAGCTGAAAATATTACCACAGACATGATAATAAACGAAATCGTAAAAGAAAAATAAACGCACAGATATGAAAAAGCTGTTGATTTTCCTGATAATTTGTTCCGCATTGGCCACACAGGCCATCGCCCAGAGCTACATCTACACCCCTCCGGTGAAAAAGCAGAAAAACACCCCCGGCAAGCCGAAAACGCAGGAACCGGTTATTCCCTTCCCCGAACAGTTCTGCCTGCTGGTTGATTTCGCCGCCGGCTCCGAGAACTACGACCTTGAGACCCTCGACCTGCTCGACTCCGTATACCGCCTTGCTTTCGACAAAGAAAACCCGCGCATGTACGCCGTGGCCATCGAAGGCTTTGGAGGCGACAACGACGACACCCTCACTTTCAACCGCGTGAACAACGTTTACGACTACTTCTTCCAGCGTGCAAAAAGTCCCTTCATTGCCCGCATCACCAAAAACAAGATAAAGAACTCCTGCTCGGGCGAAGGCGAAGAGCTGATACGTTACGAAGTGCCCATCGACCGCAAATACTACAAGATGTCGGAGCTTCCGCAAAGCCGCCACACTTTCAACAACACCCCCCTCAACGGCAAGGTGCTGATGACTTTCAAACACAACCCCGAAGCCTGTATCGGCGGTTTCACCAACTGCTGCGTGCCTTCACGCGACTCGCTGGTGCGCGGATACTACTCCTCTGTGATGATAACAAAAGGAGCGCTGCTGCGTATCGACAACACCCGCGACAAATGTCCCGACAGCATCGATTTCGCAATCGAGGAACACCTCAACTACAAGGAAGTGCTCGAACGCTATTTCCTTATCCCTCACAAAAAACAGCTGCTTATCCAAGTGGGATACGTGGTGCTGAAAAGCAACTACAAACGCGACACCGGCGAATGCGTCAACGAGATGCCCGACTCCATCTTTGTACGTTTCCCGATAACGCAGGAGCAATGGCAGAACAAAATCCGTATCTTCGGCAAAAAATACACCGAAAAGGGCATTGAATACAAGAGTCTCACAACCAAAAAGTTGGCATCGAAAACATCGGTCGCCGTTCAGGCAGGTATCAACGTAACACAGCTCGACACCATTTTCCTCGGCAAACGCATCCAACCCGACGAAATCGACGACTATTTCTACCAGATAAAGAGCAATGTCGAAGAAGGCTCCTTCCTTTACAAAGGCAAGTACTACAAGGCTTTCAAAGTGAACAAAAACGGCGACTACGAAATGAAAGAGCCACTCAAAGAGCTGTTCCGCATAGAGCTTGAGGAAGAAGACCCGCTCGACAACCCCGCAACCGACGGCAAGAAAAACAAGAAAAACAAAAAATACGCCGACGACGAAGAAATTGAATAACAGCATTTTCAAACACTGAAACATTATGGCATATCTTGAATCGAATGTAACCAAAGTTACAACCCACGTGCTTCAGAACATGAAGCAGTGCGGACAAAAAATAGCTATGCTCACGGCCTACGACTATTCGATGGCACGCCTGCTGGACAGCACCAAAATCGACGTTGTCCTTGTGGGCGACTCCGCCGCCAATGTGATGGCCGGATATAAGACCACCCTGCCCATAACCCTCGACGAGATGATCTATCACGGAGCCTCCGTGGTTCGCGCCATTTCCCGCGCCCTTGTGGTGGTTGACCTCCCTTTCGGAACCTATCAGGGCAACTCCAAGATGGCTCTGCAGTCGGCCATCCGCATAATGAAAGAGACCGGCGCCGACGCCGTGAAACTCGAAGGCGGTGCCGAAATCCTCGAATCCGTCAACCGCATACTGTCGGCCGGTATCCCAATTATGGGACACCTCGGACTTACGCCCCAGTCCATCAACAAATTCGGCACCTACGCCGTACGCGCCACCGACGAGGAAGAGGCCGCCCGACTGATGGAGGACGCCCGTGTGCTGCAGGAGGCAGGCTGTTTCGCCATAGTGCTGGAGAAAATCCCCGCCGCCCTTGCCGCCAAAGTCACCGAAGAACTGAAGATACCAACCATAGGCATCGGTGCCGGCGCACAGGTTGACGGACAGGTGCTGGTGCTGCACGACATGCTGGGCATCACACAGCAGTTCTCGCCACGTTTCCTACGCCGCTACCACTCCATCGGCGAGGAGATTTCACACGCCGTAACGCAGTACATCAACGACGTAAAAAACTGCGACTTCCCCAACGAGAAAGAGCAGTATTGATTATACCGAAACAAAAAAAGTCGGGGCTTTCGCTCCGACTTTTTTTTATATAAGGGATAAACCTTAGCCTTCGATTTCCTTGCGTACTTTCTTGAAAGCCTCGATACATTTGTCGAGATGTTCGCGCTCGTGGGCGGCCGAAATCTGAACACGGATACGGGCTTGTCCTTTCGGAACCACAGGATAGTAGAAACCTGTAACGAAGATACCCTCTTCCTGCATCTTGGCAGCGTATTTCTGCGATTTGGCAGCGTCGTAGATCATCACTGCACAGATTGCCGATTCCGAAGGCAGGCAGTCGAATTTCTCCTCTTTCATGCGACGGAGGAAGTAGTCGGTATTCTCGTGCAGTTTGTCCTGCAGGGCGTTGGTCTCGGTCATCATGTCAAACATGCGGATACCGGCTCCAACCAGTCCCGGAGCCAAGGAGTTGGAGAACAGATAAGGACGTGAGCGCTGACGCAGCATGTCGATTATCTCTTTCTTACCAGTGGTGAAACCGCCAACACCGCCGCCAAAGGCTTTTCCGAGGGTGCCGGTCAGTATCTCTATCTGTCCACGCAGGTTGTAACGTTCTGTAACACCGCGGCCGGTCTTTCCAACAACGCCGGCGCTGTGGCTTTCGTCAACCATAACCATGGCATCGTATTTCTTGGCCAGTTCGTAGATTTTGTCGAGCGGGCAAACATTACCGTCCATCGAGAACACACCGTCGGTGGCTATCAGGCGGAAACGGCATTTCTGAGCCTCTTGCAGTTTGGCTTCGAGGTCGGCCATGTCGGCGTTGGCATAACGGAAACGTTGGGCTTTGCACAGACGTACGCCGTCGATGATGGAAGCGTGGTTCAGCGAGTCGCTGATGATAGCGTCTTCCTCTGTCAGAAGGGGTTCGAAAACACCGCCGTTGGCGTCGAAGCAAGCGGCATAGAGAATGGTGTCCTCAGTGCCGAAGAAATCGGCGATTTTCTTTTCCAGCTGTTTGTGGAGGTCCTGGCAACCGCAGATGAAGCGTACCGAAGCCATACCGAAACCACGGGCGTCCATAGCCTCTTTTGCGGCTTTTATCAGTTCGGGATTATCGGCCAGACCAAGGTAGTTGTTGGCGCAGAAATTCAGGCATTTCTTGCCTTTTACAAGGATTTCAGCTCCCTGGGGAGACTCTATAATACGTTCGTTCTTGTACAAACCGGCAGCTTCGATGTCCGCCAATTCTTTCTGGAGATGTTTTTGAAATTTATCGTACATAATGTCAATATTTTATGATGATTATACTTCTTGTTTACCAAAAAACAAAGGTACAATTTTTTTTGTTTATTACAAACTCTTTGCCGATGTTTTTTTGCACCGTAGCGAAATTTCCACATTTACAGGAACAAAAATCACACATTTAAAACAAAGTTTTTATCTTGATTTAAAGATTGACATTCAGGAAATCACAAACAAAAGGCACGACTTTCGCAGCCGTGCCTTTGCATATTTTCTTTTTCAAAACGATGTTCAGAATTTGTACCCTATCTCCTTGCCCTGCTTGTCGTTGATGCGTTCGGAGTCGCAGTGGGGGATGAGCGCTTCCAGCGTGGGACGGTCAAGGCCGTGCAGTATGGAGTCGATGGTGTAGTGCCGCGCGATGTTCTCTATCTGTCCGCCGCTGAACTTGTAGCGTTCGGCAAGGAAACGTGCGTCGGCGGGACTCAGCTCGGGCAGCATCTCCAGCCAGATGGCCACACGCGCCTCCAGCGTGGGCTGGTCGAAACGTATCTTATACAGGAAACGACGTTCGAAAGCGTTGTCCATATTACCCACGATGTTAGTGGTGGCTATCAGTATACCGTCGAGGCTCTCCATCTCCTGCAGTATGATGTCCTGAAGGGAGTTCTCCATCTTGTCGACGGAGTGTTCGGCACCCACCTGACGTTTGCCGATGATGGCGTCGGCCTCGTTGAAAAGGAGTATCGGCACACGGTCGCACTCCTGCACATTGCGGCGATAGTTGTCGAACAGGGCTTTGACGTTTTTCTCGCTCTCCCCCACCCACATGCTACGCATCTCGGCGATGTTAACCTGCAGTATGTCCCTGCCGGTGCGACGTGCGAGCTGGAGTGCCGTCTCGGTCTTGCCGGTGCCGGGCAGTCCGTAAAACAGACATGTGAAACCGTTGCGGAAGCCTTTCTGTTGCAGCCTCTCCGTTATCCCGCTGTAGTTCTCATGATTCAGCAGCTGTGCAAGTTCCTCTACTTTTTTGTCCACTTCGGCGGAGAAATACAGCTGACGTTCTTTGATATTTTTCGAAGATATCATATTACGTTTCAGCGCACTGCCGTTGAGCGACGGCAGGTTGAGCTCGTCGAGCAGGTAACGTTTGGCGTCCATAGTGAGGTTGAGCAGCTCGCGGTTTGCCATTCCGTTCTCGCAGTGGTATTCGAGGATTTTATTCTCGAGCAGCTCGCTGGAGCCGTCTTTCAAGTTGTATTTCTCGAAATGCATGGCAGACTCGTTGAGCAGAAATCCCATGTCGAAAAAGCTGATTTCGTCGTCGTTTTCGCAAACAAACTTACAGCAGAAAAACAGGACTATCAGACGGCAGTACGGGTGGAGATCCTTTGCGTAGAGACATTGGACGAAACGGAGCTCGCTGTTGCTCTCCAACATCCTTCTGATGCGGAACATTACGTTTTCGAACGACAGCTCGTCGTCCTCAAAATCGGAGAAAACCCTGTTGATGTTGTCGATAAGCTCGCGGCAGCTGAGGCCGGAGTAGTCGCGGGGTTTGAACGGTTTGTTGTCGGACACTGCGTCGAGCAAGTCGGCGGGGGCGTGGTAGTTGTGGTGGTTGCAGGATGTGGAGCACTCCACCATCTCGCGCTGCACCAGCACCTCGATGTCCTTTTTCTGTTTCAGCATACGTGTGGTACGACAGCCCAAATGCTCGGCCATCTCGTGCAGCGACACATAACTGTCGGTACCCAAATCCACTATCAGCGAGAGCATTACGCTTTGATTGACAGTGATTCCCAACACCTCGGCCACATGTTTGGCGTAACGCTCCACCTTACGGTAGAAATTGTCACTAAGGCCCGAATTTTCGGCGAAATCGGAGATTTTCTCAATGCAGGAGAGAAGGTCGAGCTCATCGTTAACCTTTTTTTCGGGCTGCGTTTTCCTTTTTTTTGCGTTTGCGGTAAAATCGATTTCAAAATCTGTTTTTGCTGTTGTTTTTTTAGTTTCCATTGTTGCGTGTTTTAGTATAATTAGTTAATTTACAATTTATTATCTTTTATCAAAGCCGCATACGTAGAGGCAGTGCGTTGCCAGGCTTATATTTATATATACGGCTTACGTCCGCCTTTGCGGTAAAGCCGCCCTCTTTTCGACTCGAAATAGGGGTTCGCGGGGTCCATATAAATGTACGGACGATGGTCGGATGGATGATCCTCCACATAGCTGTCGTAATAGAAATCCTCGGCTATCTCTTTCACCGTCTTGGGCATGTACATAATTATTTGTTCATGACTGTCGAAACATCCCCATTCCAACGTCTCCAAACCCTCAGGAAAAAATATTTTCTTGGGAGACAGTCCGACAAAAGCCTCGGTGCGCACAGCCTTCAAATTACGTGGCAGTTTCAACTTCTCGATATAGGTGAAACTAAAACAGCGGTCTGGGATTTCCTCTATTGCATCAGGAATTGAGACCTCCTTCAATTCTGTGTTTTCAAAGGCACTAATGCCGAGTTCACGCAGACTTTCGGGCAAGTTGACGCGTTTCAACGCCTCACAATTATCAAAAGCCGACATGCCGATGCTTACCACGCCTTCGGGCAGCACCACTTCTAATTTTCCTTTTTCGATATTTGAAAAAGCTATGCGTCCGATACGCTCCACGCCCTGCGGGATGTTCACCACGCCTTTAGGATTGAAACAATGCACAACAGTGCGTCCGTCCTTGGTTAAGATGAAACCGTCCTTTACCACGAACTCGGTGCCGTAGATGCGGTTGCACAGCATTCTCAGGAACATCGACGGATTATCTTCCAACAAATCGGAGCCCCATCCCCATGGCATATCGTCGTTGCCATCTTCATCCTCAATGTCGAGCAGACGCATCTCACTTAAGTCGAACTCCTTGGGATGAAAGTCCTTGGCAAGCTTGTCGAAACCATAAAGCAGGTCGAAAGGATTGTCGTTGCCAAGCTCGTGGTATAGTTGTCTGCAACCTTCATCTCCTTTCACGGGGAAGTAATATTCATCATCCATAAGATTGCTCTTTACATTCCCCACGAGTTTCATGCGTTCGCAGTCGCGGTTTTCTCTAATCCATTGTTTCAGAGGCTGTTTGCCAAATTCAAATACACATTCTTTCATATTGCATTTATTTTATTATCTTACAATCAGTTTATTATGTGAAAAAAGGTCGATTTTTCACCGCTCTTTTTCAAAATGCAAAGATATAACAGGGGTACGCAACCTATTTGCGTAGTGAAAAAATATTTTGAAAATAATTTATAAATCACTAAATATCAATAAAATAAAACTATAAAAAATTTTTCAGAAAAAAGCACTTCATCCACAACCAATTACTAATCACCAATCACTCATTAGGTTCTCCGCACTTCGTGCTATCGAAAGGTTCACTGAACCTTTCTTCATCAATAATCACTAATCACTATTTACCAATTTTTCGTATCTTTGCAAAAACGCATTTTTCGAACATTTTGATATAACACACTGATTATGAGCAAAGACACAGTATTAAGCGGCATACGTCCCACCGGAAATCTGCATCTGGGCAACTATTTTGGCGCCTTGCGCAACTTCATACGTCTGCAGGACGAATGCAACTGCTTTTTCTTTATAGCCGACTACCACTCGCTTACCACCCACCCCACCCCACAAGACCTTGCGGGCAACGTGCGGCAGATTCTGGTGGAATACCTCGCCGCCGGCCTCGACCCAAACAAGGCCACCATCTACGTGCAGAGCGACCTCCCCGAAGTGGTGGAGCTGTACCTTTTCCTCAATATGAACGCCTATCTCGGTGAGCTGGAGCGTGTTACCTCGTTCAAAGACAAGGTGCGCCAGCAGCCGAACAACGTCAACGCCGGACTCCTCACCTACCCCACCCTGATGGCCGCCGACATCCTTATCCACAAAGCCACCAAAGTGCCCGTGGGCAAAGACCAGGAGCAACATCTGGAGATGACACGCACTTTCGCCAACCGTTTCAACAAAATGTACGGCCGCGAGGTGTTCCCCCTGCCTCAAGCCTATAACTTCGGCAACGAGCTGGTGAAAATCCCCGGCCTCGACGGCAGCGGCAAGATGGGCAAGTCGGAGGGCGAAGGCAACGCCATCTTCCTCGGCGAAGACCCCGCCTCCATCCGCAAAAAGATTATGCGCGCCAAGACCGACATGGGTCCGCAGGAGATGAACCAGACCAAACCCGCCGAGATAGAGAACCTCTTCACACTGATGAAAGTGGTCTCCACCCCCGAAACCGTGGAGTATTTCGACGACCTATACAACCGTTGCCAGATACGCTACGGCGACATGAAAAAACAGCTGGCCGAAGACATGGTGAACTTCACCGAACCGTTCCGCCAACGCATCGCAGAGATAAGCGCCGACACCGACTATCTGAACAAAGTGATGAAAGAGGGTGCCGAAAAAGCACGCGAGAGCGCATCCAAAACCCTGCACGAAGTACGTCAAACCATCGGCTTTATCAACTGATTATCAAGTATTAGAAATGAAAGTATCAATAATTAAAATACTGTCGGCAGCGCTGATAGTGATGTGCTCGTGCCGCTCGGCGTCGAGCCAGCAGGAGCAGAGCACGGGCTACGAACTCCCCGCCATCACCGAGAGCGACATAGTGGTAACACACGTGGGCTACGCCGCATCGTACGACTGCAACCGCCTCGTTGCCAAATGGGTGGCCTACGAACTGACCAAAGACGAGACCTACGGCAAAGTGCCGCGCCAAGGCAACGATTTCTGGGACAGGGACCCCGACCTGAAGTGCCGTCAGGCTCATTTCAAGGACTACAGTGGAACGGAATGGGACCGCGGACATCTGGCACCCGCCGCAGATATGAAATGGAGCGTGGATGCCATGCGGCAGAGTTTCCTGCTTACCAACTGCTGTCCGCAGAACCGCCAGTTCAACGCCAACTCGTGGGAGAGCACAGAGCGCATGGGGCGTCGCCTAGCACGACAATACGGCAAGGTGTGGATTGTGTGCGGACCGGTGTTCTACGACAACCAATTCGGCACCATTGGACTTAACAACGTTGCCGTGCCCGACGCCTTTTTCAAGGCTTTCCTTGTTGAGAAGGACGGCAACTACGGCGCAATGGGACTTATTATGTACAATATATCCGGACAACAGGATATTAAAGAATGTTCCATGTCGGTGGACGAACTGGAAGCCGCCATCGGCATTGACCTCTTCCCCGCCCTACCCGACGAGGTGGAAGAAGCTGTGGAAACCAAAATCGAAAGTAAGTGGTGGGGGATTTGATAATTAGTAATGAGTAATTGGTAATGAGTAATTAGTTGGGAGTTTGCAGTTTGCAGTTTGGAGTTGGAAGTTAAGAAATGCGGATGGCGTAAAAGTCGGCTCTTATAAGGCAAAGAAAGTAAAAAACGGCGCAGAAATTCTGCACCGTTTTTTTATTTGTCGTTGGGTTGGTTACAGGAAGAACTCCTTCACTCGTTGCTGCCACGTGCTGTTGTGGATGATGCGTCCTGCGAAATGGTCGCGGAGAAAACGCAAATGGTAGCTGCGATGTACCGTCATCTGGTACAGCGGTTTGCCGTCAAGTTCGGTAAAAATCACCTCGCGGTGCAACGCCGAGCTCTCCAAGGCGTGTCGCAACGAGCGTTCGAAGACGGTGTCGTCGGTCTGGAACTGATAGAGATAGGTGGCAGTCTGTTCCTCGGTAACCCATTCCACAGCCGCCTTTCCGTTCTTTATCCCTGCAAACCAGAACCCCTCCTCGTCGGGGGTGTAAAGTCCGTCTATCATCCTGCAGCCCTGTGCTTTCATCCAATCATAGCCTTCGGCATCGGCGCCAAGCCGTTCCACAAGAGTGTCGGAGAGCTCCCGATGGGCTTTCTGCCAACGTTGTAAAGTCTTTTTCTGCGTTGTAACAATCTTTTCCGCCACGGCGTCGAAAGAGCGTCCCAGACGTGCCACCTCGTAGCTGTCGCCGGTGTCGAGTCGCAACGCTATACGGAAATCCGCCGCTTGTGGTTCATCGGCAAAGCATAGAGGGATACGCCGAGCCTTGTCGTTGTGGGGAAACAGACACAGGCAGTCGTGGTACAGCTCCACTTTGGCGATGCCGTGAGCCTCCACGCCCTGCTCGGTATAGGAGTAGTCGCCTTCGCCGGTATAGAGGGCTTCGCCTTCGACAAAGAGCGCTTCGCGGCTGCGTCCGGCATAAGCCTGCCACAGTTTTTCGAAGAAATCCTCGGTCTGGAATCCCAATGCCGACAGGTCCACATTGCCGCCGGAGGTATCCAAAACCACGTGGTAGTCGAGCAGACGCATGTCGCGCAAGTCGGCGTAGTCGAGCCGAAGAAATCCTTTCTCCGACTTAATCTCCAACGCCTCGTGGCCTATCGCACAGACAGCCTCGCCGTGCAGACGTTCGCTGTCGACGCTGCAGTTATATGTTCCCGAATCGCCCATTGTGCCTACAATTTAGTGCCGCACTCGGAGCAGAACTTGGTGCCGGGCTGGTTTTGCGTGCCGCACTGCGGACAAACGCCGGTGCCACCTACGGGCGAGCCGCACTCGCTGCAGAACTTGGTGTTCTGCTGGAGCATGGCGCCGCATTTGGGACATTTCACCATACCGAGCGGCTTACCGCAGTTGTTGCAGAACTTGCCGTGTCCGGCAGGCTTGCCGCAATGCGGGCATACGGTGGTGCGTTCCTCCAGTTTGCCGTGCCATACCGTGGCGGTCTGAGCCTCCTCGTCGATATTGCGACGCATAGCCTCGTTGCGGGCTTTGGCCACATAGCTGCTCTCGCGGGGAGCGCAGGTGATGCAAAGGCCTTCCTCCTCGTTCCAGCAGTCGGAGCAGACCCACTGGTTGCACGAAGGACATTTGGTGAAACTGCCTTTTACTTCGGCCTGAGCCTCGTCGAAAGACTTCTCCTGCTCCTTGCGCCATTGGGGACTGTGGTCCTCCATGCGGTCGCGGATTACGTTGGAGCCCGATTCGATGGCGTTGCCGAGACTTCCAAACACACCGCCGAACAAGTTGCCGAGCATGCTGGCACCACGGCCCAAGCCTTCGGTGCGCTTACGGCTGTTGTAGGTGCTCGATTCTCTGAATGTGGATTTGAAACCGTTGCCACAGCAGTCGCAGTAAAATTCGTACTGGAAACCCGCTTCAGTGGAAAGGTCGTTGTAATTTTTGGTAAAAGCGTGTAACATAATCTGTTATATGTTTTGATTATCAATTCGACTTTTTAAAAAGATAGCAGTTTTTATATTGAAAATCAACTTTTTACAAAGAATATCCAATACGTAAAACTTTTTTCAAATTACGTAAAAAATCTTGACATTTGCAAGTATTTGTGTAATTTTTTTGAAAAGAAGGCTAACTGGGGGAAAGTTTTTCACTTCTCCAAAATCCAATTGGCCAGGATTTCAAGCACTTCGGGCGAAATAGTCTCCTCGATGGTGAGGTACTCTTCGGGGGAGCCGGTGGTGCAGTGCTGGAAAAGATGGTTGAGCGAGGGCATCAAACGGGTGTCGGCTTTGCCGGAAGTGAGTGCCTTTATCTTTTCAAGATTCTCTTTTGCAGGAACTTGCAGGTCCTTTTCGCCGCCAAGGGCAAGGATGCGACATTTCACCTTGGGCAGATAGTCGGCAGGGTTGAGTTTCATGAAGGTCTTGAACCACGGCAGCTGCAGCTGCTGACTCCACACAAAAAGCGATTTCTTGTCCATGCCGATGGTCTCCAGCTCGCTTTTGTCCATGCCGGGGCAGACACGCGCCACCACCTCCTGCAAGGCGGGTAACATCTTGCCCTTGGGCCCTATGGTGTCGGCAACGACGAAAAACTCCCTCATGCAGGCGAGACGTTTTTCTACAAGGGTGTCGGCAACGCCCTGCATCTCGAACAGGAGCCGATTTTGCTGCAGAAGTATCTCGTCGCCGGAAAAGCCCTGACCGCCCAAAAAGGCAATGAACGACACTTTTCGGCACTGAGCAGACACTATTTGGGCAATAAGCGCACCTTCGCTGTGTCCGACGATGCCTATGCGACTACGGTCGATGCGATGATGCTTGCGCAGGAAATCGAAGGCTCCGAGGGCGTCGTTGGCGAAGTCGAGGGTTGTGGCCTTGGCGACGTCGCCGGTGGAACGGCCCACGCCACGGTCGTCGTAGCGGAGCACGGCAATGCCGCGACGGGCGAAATAGTCGGCGATGACGAGGAAAGGCTTGTGGAGGAAAATCTCCTCGTCGCGGTTCTGCTGCCCCGAGCCGGAGACAAGCACCACGGCGGGAAACTTGCCGCCTGTTTTGGGCAACGACAGCGTGCCGGAAAGGGTGACGGAGCCGTCGGCGGAAGCAAAGGTAACCTCCTCTTGGTCAAAAGAATAGGGCGGCACGGGAGTTTGCGGACGGTTGGCCTTGAAAGGACCTTCGGTGGGGTTGAAGGTGATTCGTTCGCTGGTGACGAACTGTTTGAAAGTGCCGTCGAAAGTGTTGGCACTGCGGTTGTAAACAGCTGTTATTTTGAGACTTATATCTTTATTACGGAAAACGAGGGTGTCGCCCAAAAAACTCCACGAGGTGGGATGGATGGCGGCATTGCCCTGAAACACGGAGTAGATTACCGGCACCACACTGTCGCCGCTGCGCTGGAAAGTGAGGTCCAACGGCAGCTGCACGGCCACGGCAAGCCAGTAGCGGCCTTCAAAGTCCCGCAGGTCGAAGGACTGAGACTCTGAAACTGCGAGCAACTGTAATTTTTGATCATAAATACGCTTTATAAAAAGCGACTTCTCAGGGGATGAAGTAACGATATACAATTCGTATATTGGATTTTCGACGGAAATAGCCGTTATAGCATTTTCGCTGGAAGTCGTGTAGCTTCCTATCTTATTCATCTCTTCATCGGCAAGCGAAAAACAAATCACACTATCGGGATGCCAAATCCGACGTAAAACTTCCGGCTTATTCCCTTCCATAACAACTAGCGAAGTTTCCTCCAACAAATACTGTATCTGCATATTAAGGCTTTTGTCGAACAAAATGGAGTAAAGCATCACAGCATTGTATGTCCCATTATGTTTTCGTTCACGCAGCAATATTCTGTTATCAGCAGTTTCCACCAGTGGGAGTGTCATAAGCTTGTCGTTGAAACCATTTTCATTGTCCAAAGCCCATCCTCCAAATATAACAAAAGGCTTGGGCGAGACACTTTTTGTGAGTTTGTTGTAAAGCCAAAAGTGATACTCTTCAAAAAGTCCATCAAATAATTGTGCGCTGTCGAATCGCACTACATACATATTTGTTTCCCCGTTGACACGCACCTCAAAAATTTGGTTCCGACTCGAATCGGCGGGGTGCATGTATTTATGTCTTATTTGATTAAGGAGAGGTGCAGGAACGGCTTTACGCGGACTCGAAGTGTCGTAATATGTACAATAGCTATTGTCGCTGCGACACACCGCCGAATCCATCCATGACTGTGCATAAATGGATACCACAGTAGCCACAAGTGTCAGAAGTGCGAATAACCGTTTCATTTTTAAGCAAGTTTATAAGTACCGAAATCCATACGGAAATAGCGTTTGCGTATCACCCATTCGTAAACGAGCCACGCCACCAGATATCCGTTGGTAAACACCTGATAGACAACATCCCACGGCGAAGGTAGCTCGAAAAACAGCTCAGCCACCCACAGCACCATGTCAACTACCAGCAACGCATCCCAAATCTTCTCCCTGTCGCTGAAAGTGAGCACGTTGCGCACCCCGCCATGCACCGTTACGTCCATAGAGGCGGAGAAAAACGGCAACATACTCTGAATCATTATGTTGTACTGTCCCGCAGGGAGTTCCACGTTGGTCTCGGCACCTTTCATTATCCCCACCACCTGATTGTTGACAACCAGTTTGTGCGGCAGCGCAGGCATCAGCCGCGATTTCTTCTGTATGATGGTGAGGGTTGGCATTGGTAGTGCGTTTGTGTCTGTAAATCTTTTTTATTCTCCTGTTCGCCTACGGCTCACGGGTTTCTATAAATCATTTTAATTCTCCTGCTCGTTTCACTCGCGAAATCTTTTTAATCTTGTAAATTGCTTTCGCCTTCGGCGAAATATTGTTTAGATTCCCAAGATTTGTTCACGTTAATTTTTTTATTTCATAGGTGTTCACGATTACTTCGTAATTCAGCCGCTTGCGGCTAGGAGAATTAAAAATCCGCTTGCGGCAAGGAGCATGTCAATTTTCAACTTTCAATTTTCAACTTAGCGGAAGTTTCAGCAGTATTTGTAGGTCTTTGGCGCTGAGGCCCACGTAGTCGGCCACGGTTTGGTTGGTGAGTATGCCGTTGAAGAAATAGGTGCCCTGCTGCAGCTCCTCGTTCTCGGCCAGAAGCTCGTTGACGCTACAGCCTTCGGCGATACGCATCAGTATGGGAACCAGCAAGTTGCTGATGGCCATTGAAGCGGTTTTCGGCACACGCGCGGGCATGTTGGGCACGCAGTAGTGCAGCACTCCGTGTTTCACAAAAACGGGGTCGGGAATGGTGGTAACCTGCGAAGTCTCGATGGTGTTGCGCAGGTCGATACTGATGTCGATGATGAGGCTGCCCTGTTTCATCGAGGCCACCATGTTCTCGCTGACGATGTATTGCGAGTCGGGCTCGTTGCTGTGGAAAGCGGCTATCAGCACATCGGCCGAAGCTATGCTCTTTTTCAGCAGCTCGGGATATATAACCGACGTATATACAGGCGTTTGCAGCCGCTGGCTAATCTCGTTGAGACGCGAGATGGAGTTGTCGAAGATTTTGACGTTGGCCCCTGCCGCCACAAACATTTTGGTAGCTGTTTCGGCCGAGCGTCCCGCGCCAAGTATCACCACCTCGGTGGGCGGTATCCCCGCCACGGAGCCAAGCATGGAGCGGTTGGCGTAGCCCGGGTTTGAGAGGTATTCGGCAGCGACCATAAAACCGACGTTGCCCGCAATGCTGTTCATAGCCCGCAGGAAATTGTGGTGTCCGCGGCTGTCGGCCATAAACTCGTAGCCCACAGCCGTTATCTTGCGTTCGTGCAAGGCACGGAAATACTGGCTGTCGTGGTATTTCAGCGTAAGCGCCGAAAACACGGTGGCCTTGGGTTTCACCAGCTCAATCTCGTCGGCGGTTAGCGAATGCACCTTGAAAATGATGTCGGTTTGGAACGCCGTGTGGCGGTCGGCGATGACGGCACCGGCCTCGGAGTACTCCAAGTCGCTGAACCCTGCGTTGTTGCCTGCGCCCGTGGCCACAAGCACACGGTGTCCGGCGGCGGTTAGTATGGAAACGGCCTGTGGGGTGAGCCCCACACGCGTCTCGAAGTCGGTACTCTCGTCGGGCACGCCGATAAGGTATTTCTTGTTGGCGGTTTTGTCGTGTTTGA
>JAEENM010000009.1 GCA_016283745.1 Bacteroidales bacterium
GTCGGCAACCCCGCCCGTCAGATGGGATGGATGAGCCGCTACGGCCACCGCCTCAAATTCGACGCCGACGGCTTCGCCACCTGCCCCGAAAGCGGCGAACGCTACCAACTGAAAGACGGCTCTTGTAAATTGATAATTGAAAGTTGAAAGTTGAAATGCTCCTTGCCCTTCGGGCAGTTTAAATACTCCTAGCCGCAAGCGGCATTTGAATTTCTCCTTGCCCTTCGGGCTGAATTGCGCAGCAATCGTGAACACCTATGAAATAAATCAGTAATGTGAACAAATCTAGGGAATCTCAACAATTATTTCGCCGTAGGCGAAAGCGATTTACAAGATTTACATAATTTCGCGAGCCGTAGGCGAGCAGGAGAAGAAACAAAAAAAGATAAACAGATACAAACAATGACCTGTGAGATAAAAACTGACCGACTGCACCGCATCCTCTACGCCACCGATGCCTCGGCGTACCGCGAGATGCCCTACGGCGTGGCTTTCCCCGAAAACGTCGACGACCTGCGGGATTTGATTGCTTTTGCCAACGAACACAATATCAGCGTGATACCCCGTGCGGCAGGCACCTCGTTGGCCGGACAGGTGGTGGGTTCGGGTTTGGTGGTGGATATCTCCAAGCATTTCAACAAAATACTGGAAATCAACGCTCAAGAGCATTGGGTGCGACTCCAGCCGGGTGTGGTGCTCGACGAGCTGAACAACACCCTCAAACCCTACGGACTTTTCTTCGCTCCCGAAACCTCCACCTCCAACCGCTGTTGTGTCGGCGGAATGGTGGGCAACAACTCATGTGGCTCGCACTCATTGGTTTACGGTAGCAACCGTGACCATCTGCTCGAGGCCAAGGTGCTTCTCAGCGACGGCAGCAAGGCCATTTTCTCGCCTCAGCGGGGCAAAGAGCTTCTTGCCAAAGTGCAAACCTCGGATTTCGAGCCTGTTACCCTCGAAGAGAAAATCTACCGTCAGCTGTGGCAGTGGTCGCAAGACGCTGAGCTGATGGACACTATCCGCACCGAGTTCCCCGACCACTCGCTGCGCCGTCGTAACTGTGGTTATGCTTTGGATTTGGTACTCAACGACATAGCCGACGGCAACGCCAATCTTTGCAAACTGTTGGCAGGCTCCGAAGGTACCCTCGCCTTTGCCTACGAGCTGAAACTCAACCTCGAGCCGCTTCCGCCCAAGCACAAAATGCTCGTCTGCGCGCATTGCGAGAAGTTGGAAGATGTCTTCAAGGCCAACCTCGTGGCGCTCAAGCACAGTCCCCGTGCGGTGGAGCTGATGGACAGCAACGTGCTGGAACTCAGCAAGTCGAACATCGAACAGAGCAAAAACCGTTTCTTCGTGCAGGGCGACCCCGCCGCCATCCTCGTGGTGGAGCTAGCCGACGACGATGCCAAAACTCTGGAGGAGAGGGGAGATGCTGTAGCCAAAGCTCTGACGGACAGTGGTTTGGTGTATCACTGCTCGATGGTTTACGGTGACGACATCGCTCGTGTGTGGGCGTTGCGAAAAGCTGCGTTGGGACTTCTCAACGGCATGAAAGGCAGTGCCAAGCCGGTGTCGGTTATCGAGGACACCGCCGTGGTTCCCGAGCGTCTGCCCGACTATATGGCGGATTTCGGAGCCATGCTCAAACGCCTGAATCTCAGCTGTGTATATCACGCACATATAGGCACTGGCGAGTTGCACCTGCGTCCAGTGCTCAATCTTAAAGAACAGAAAGACAGAGAGTTGTTCCACACTGTGGCACACGAAACTGCTCTTCTGGTAAAGAAACATCGTGGCTCTCTCAGCGGCGAGCACGGCGACGGACGTCTGCGCGGCGAGTTCATACCCATCATGTACGGCGACGCCATCTACAACCTTTTTGTGGAGTTGAAACGCTGTTGGGACAGCCGTAACCTCTTCAATGTCGGCAAGATAGTGAACACTCCGCCTATGGACACCAGCCTCCGCTACGAGGCTGCCCAGCGTTATCCCGACATCAAGACCTACTACAATTTCGACGACGACAAAGGGCTTTTCTGCTCCATCGAGCAGTGCAACGGCAGCGGCGACTGCCGTCGCGACAAGCAGTTCGGCGGAACGCTGTGTCCCAGCTACAAGGCCGGCAAGGAGGAGCTTTTCGCCACCCGCGCCCGCGCCAACATTCTCAGGGAGTTGCTCTCGCGGCCGCAAAGCAAACGCATTTTCGACCAGCCCGAAATCAAGGAAATCCTCGACTATTGCCTCGCCTGCAAGGCCTGCAAAAGCGAGTGTCCCTCCAATGTGGACATGACCCGCCTCAAGTCGGAGATTCTGCAGCATTGCTACGATGTGCAGGGCACGCCGCTGCGCAGTTTCATGGTGGCGCGTATGGCAATGGTGCAACGCCTCGGCTCGCTGGTGCCCGACATCTACAACTTTTTCGCCAAAAACCGCTTCTCGTCGGCAATTCTGAAAAAGATACTGAAATTTGCCTCGCAGCGCGAGATCCCTTCGCTTTCGCGGAAAACGCTCCGCCGTCTGGTGCGTAATAAGCAATCGCAAAATGTTGATTATCCGAACGGTACGGTATATCTCTTTGCTGACGAGTTCACCAACTACATGGAGGCGGAACTCGGTGTTACATTTGTAAAACTGCTCAATGGGCTAGGATACAAGGTGTTGATACCCAAGCACAAAGAGAGCGGGAGGGCAGCCATATCTAAAGGTGTGGTGAAACTGGCCAAGAAATTCGCCCAGTATAACGTTGAAAATCTGTACGATATAATCACCGAGGAAACGCCGCTCGTAGGCATCGAGCCGTCGTGCATACTCTCCTTCCGCGACGAATATCCCGACCTTGTGGAAAAAGAGTGGAAGGAACGAGCCAAGACTTTGGCACACAATGCGTTGCTTTTTGACGAGTTCATCGTAAGAGAGATGGAGAAAGGCAAAATCACCGCACAGCAGTTCGACGAGAAAAGTCGCAAGATATATCTTCACGGACACTGTCACCAGAAAGCCCTTGTGGGTGTGGGGAAATCTGCCGAGATGCTTCGTTTGCCTGTCGGTAACGAGGTAAAGGTGATTCCCTCGGGCTGTTGCGGTATGGCCGGCAGTTTCGGCTACGAAAAGGAACACTACGATTTTTCGTTGCAGGTAGGGGAGCAGGTGCTGTTTCCTGCCGTGCGCAAAGCCGTTGCCGAAAATCCCGAAGTGATAATCGCCGCCCCGGGCACCTCATGCCGTGAGCAGATAAAGCACGGCACCGGCCGCACAGCTTATCACCCCATCGAAGTGATGTATTCGTGTCTGGCAGTATAGACGTTTCATGGAACGTCTAAACATTAATAGTATCCTATTAGAATGTATACAATTGTAGCGTGCCAGTTTGTATTATGTGTTTGTCTTCGTCTCTCTTTTTTCTCTTGAAATATGAAGAAACATTCTGTGAATGTTTCAATAGCGTAGCGGAGAACAGATAATCATTCAGTGAATGATTTGATAGCGAAGCGGAGAAAAAAATAAGAAAACGAAGGTCATTGGGAGAACAACAAGTGTTTTCGAGTGTTGGTGTTTTTTTCTGTTTATGGATTTAGCGACAATTGCATTATTATTTTGTTGTAACCAATAATTAAAAATCATATTTCCGTTATTATATTCAATTTTTTTTCGTATTTTTGCTTTTCAAAACCAAATAAACCACCACCCCATGAAAAAACACCTTTTAATAATTGCCGTACTCATTGCCTTTGCTGCCACGGCGGCGGCTCAAAAGGATGAATATATTGAAAGATATTACCACAGAATATCACTCGGCGGCCAGTGTTCCAACCATCCATCATCATTTTATTGGGCTGGGAAAATGTTGATGGATTGGAGAGTGTTTAATAATACAGGTTTTAAATTATTGGATATATCTGCTGGACCAAGTTATTTTTCTGTAAGTGTTGCTCCTCTGTGGATAACAGGCGCTTTTCTGGGCGCGTCTATAGATTGTCATGGTGCCGAATGGGGAATTTTCGTGGGAATTCTTTCCCAAGGACAGCTTTATTACCCCATCGGAAAGCATTTCGAGCTTACTGCCGGATGGAATTTGTTTAGACTTACAAAAATGAAAGACATCAGTAGCGCGTGGTATCTAACGGGCAGTCTTAATGCGGGCATCAACTATTTTGCGACAAAAAAACTGTTTATCAGTGCGTATTACGAGTTTAACCATACTTACAATCCGATGATAAAAACCCTTAACTGGTCGTTGGGCGGTCTGGGTGTGGACATCACGGAACAGCCCCGCGCCCTTATCGGACAAACAATAGGACTGCGTGTGGGGTGGTTATGGTAGGGGTTGTAGAGACTTTCCACGAAATGTTTCTACGGGGTGGCGCATGGCAAAAATGCCATTGTCTTTCCAAATTCGTGTCTTTTTTTTGTCTTTACACAATAATATATGCAATCGTTTGTTATTGTAACGAACAAAAGGCTTTTTAAGGTTGCTTGGCTACCATATTGTTGAAAAAGCGATTAGTGAAGTGAAGGAGAGTTCGATTAAGCTGTCTTCTATGAATTGATTTCAGGTATTTTATTAAAAAAGCATAGTAGAGACATCTAAGATGGTGTAGTTATAGAACTAACTGTAACATCCTATTCCTTAATTATCACCCATAATGTTTTGAAAATCAATCTAATGTCAGAGATAAGTGAGTGACTGTTCACATATTCGATATACAGTTTCAGTTTTTCCTGCATTATCACGTTGATGTAGTATTCTTCGGGGTTTTCGGCGGTGGCCATCAGCTCGTTCTCGTTGCGGAATTTGATACTTGCGGGGTCGGTGATTCCGGGACGCACGCTCAGCACAACCATCTGTTCCTCAGTCCAATAGTCCACGTAGTGCCGCACTTCGGGGCGCGGCCCGACAAAACTCATGTCGCCTTTTAGCACGTTGATAAGTTGCGGCAGCTCGTCGAGTTTCAGCTTGCGGATTATGTAGCCGCTGCGGGTGATACGCGGGTCGCGGCCGCCGATGGTTACAAGGCTGCCTCTGTCGCTGCCCACACGCATGGAGCGGAATTTGAAGATGCGGAAATCGCGGTTATGGCGACCGACACGCACCTGTCGGTAAAACACAGGTCCTCGACTGTCAAGCTTTATCCAAACCGCCACCACAAGGAACAAGGGCGAAAGCACCACCAGCCCCAAAATACTGAAAAATATGTCGAACAAACGCTTCACTTTATTAGTTTATAATTTACAGTTTATAGTTTATAATTATCTGGTTATTAATTGATTATTCAATGCGTTTTTCTTTCTAATCACCAATCACTAATCACTAATCACTTCCACAAGATTTTCCGCTACAAAATGTGCTTGCTCGTCGGTGAGGAGAGTGTGGAGTGGGAGTGTTATCTCGTTGGAATACAGCATATAAGCGTTGGGGTAGTCGGCAATGTCGAAACCGAGGTTGCGGTAGGCGGTCATCATCGGCAGGGGTTTGTAGTGAACGTTGGTGGCTATGCCTCGCTCGGCCATGCGTGTGATGACGGCGTTGCGCTGCTCCACATCCTTTCCGAGCAATCGTGTAAGGTACAGATGTCCGCTCGAAGCGTGCTCGTCGCTGTAGTGGTTGAGGACTTGTATATTGCTGTTTTTCAAAATATTGTCATAGATGCCGATAATCTCCCTGCGACGTTGCAGAAGTTCGGGATAACGCTCCAGCTGTGCCAGTCCGATGGCCGCCATTATGTCGGTCATATTACATTTGTAAGCAGGATAAACGATGTCGTACTCCCACGCTCCGAGCTGCGTCTTGGCGAAAGCGTCTTTGCTCTGTCCGTGCAGCGAGTAGAGCATAAACTGCTTGTAAAGCCACTCGTTGTCGATACCGGGGATGTCGCGCCAAGTGAGGGCTCCCCCTTCGGCGGTGGTGAGGTTTTTCACAGCATGGAACGAAAACGAGGTGAAGTCGGCAATTTCGCCGCACATCTTACCGTTACGGCTTGCGCCGAAAGCGTGGGCGGCGTCGGCAAGGACGATAACCCTACCAAAAGCCGCCTGTAGGTCGTTTTTCGGTTGGAACAGATGCCGTTTGGCCTCCACAGCGGCGAAAACATGGTCGTAGTCGCACACGATGCCAGCCAAATCGACGGGCATAACTACCTTAGTACGAGGCGTTATGGCCTGCTCCAGCTTGTCGTAATCCATCTCGAAACAGTCGGCCTGTGTGTCCACAAACACGGGCTTGGCGCCAACGTGGCAGATGACGCTTGCCGTGGCGGTGTAGGTGTAGGCCGAAGTAATCACCTCGTCGCCCTCGCCAACTCCCAATATGCGCAGTATCAGCTCCATGCACGCTGTGGCGGAGTTCAGGCACACGGCTTTCGAGGTGTGGCAGAGCTCTGCGATGCGGCGTTCGAATTCCTTGGTGCGCGGACCGGTGGTTATCCAACCCGAACGCAGTGCTTCGGCAACGGCATTTATCTCATTTTCAGTGATGTCCGGAGGTGAAAACGGTATCTTCATAATCTATTGTTTTATGATTGCTTGTGCAGTATTTTTTTGAAAACGAATCCTCGTAACGAATTTGGTATAATCGCCACAACGAATTGTATTACAATGGTATAGGCGTAGTCCCACCACGAGATGAACCCCGTTTGGTAAATCACCCGGCGGGCTTTTCGGTACTTCTTGAAATAGGCCATCCCGCCACGGCGCTCGTACATGTCCTTGCCGATGCGCACCAGCACGAGGTAGTCGTCGATGTTCATGGCCGTGGCGCCCGTCTTGAACATATTGGCCCACAGCAGGGTGTCCTCCATTAGCGGACAATGCTGGTAGTTGCCGGCTTTCAGCACCGCCGTTTTGCGGAACATCACGGAGACGTGGTTGAAGGCGTCGCGACGGCGTTGGTAACGCTTGCAGTCGTCGTGGGTTAGGGGCACACGCCTTTCGGCAACGATGTGGTCGGGAGTTTCCTCGAATTCTTTGATGTGCGAACCGCAGATGTCAATGCCCGGATTTTTCTCAAACTCAGCCAGTTGGCGTTCGAAACGTGTGGCAACGGAAATGTCGTCGGTGTCCATACGCGCCACCAACTCGTTGGAACAGTGTAATATACCTTCTTGCAACGCAAGTCCCAGCCCTCGGTTTTCGGGTAGCGGCACACGTTTTAGCTCGGGATGGCTGTTGCTGTAATCGTCGAGCAGGGCGTGGAGTTCGTCGGTTAAAGGACCGTCCTCCACAAGCACCACCTCGGCGGGGACGGCAGTTTGGTCGAAAACGCTGTCCAGCGCCTCCCGCAGGAACTCGGGGCTCTCTTTTCGGTAAACCGACATCAGGACGGAAAAAGGTGTGCTGCTCATAGTTTCAAAGTCCTTTCTTTTAGTAAGTTACGGTATTGTTCCAGACTTAGTTTCGAAACATTCTGCCACGAAAATTCCTCGGCGGCAGCCATGGCGTTGAGCCTCAGCTGTTTGCCGTTGCTTTCGTAATCTGCAACAGCTTTGCGGATGGTGTCGGCGATGCTCTGTGCAGAAAGTTGGCACACCCAGCCGCAGTGCTTATCTGTCACTAAATCAGCCATATTGGTCTGCGGAGTGACGATGCAGGGCAGTCCGTAGGCAAGTCCTTCGAGGATGGAGACGGGCATCCCTTCCGACCGCGAGGGCAGTATCATCATTTCGGCGTCGGACAGGACTTTCTCCTTGTCGTTGCCCGAAACGTAGCCGCAGTATTTCGCAAAATCGCCGTACTGCTCGAAAATACGGTAGGTTTCGTCGTAGGTGTAGCCGTAGAAACGGAACTGAACCTTGCCCGAAAGCTCGTCTTTCAGCTGTGCTATGGCCTGTTCGAGCAAATCGAGACCTTTGCCGTGGAAATCCATCCGCGACAAGAAAACGATAGTAAAAGGAGTAGTTTGTTGATGTTCAGCGATTTGAGTAGGCAATAAGATACCATTAGGAATAATAAGATAATTCGGATTTGTACGTTTTGCAATGGAGTTTCGCATCTCGCCTTCGGTAAGGTAAACCACACGTTGTGCGTTGCGTATCACGTAGTTGAACATCAAAATACGTGCCGCTTTTTTCTTAAGCCATTTTTTGCGGTTGCTCACCAGAGATGCTCCTCCGTGGAAGGTGAGGATATAAGGTATTTGTTTGTTTTTCAAACTTTTGGCAACCATGGGCATCTCCAGCCAGTACATGTCGTGTACGTGAGCGATGTCGGGTTGGAAGGTGTCGAGGATTTCGCGGAAACTCTTTCGGCTGTCGAAAGCCACGTAATCACTGTCGGGTACGGAGCTGTTGCGCGAAGCCGACGCCACCTTTACCTCGGCACCCGCCTCACGTTGCGCCTGTGCCAGCGACAGCACCGCCTCGATGACGCCGTTGCGTTTGTTCTTGCTGCCGAAATGCAGCACATGCAGTATTTTGAGTCTCTCGTTCATCGTGCGGATTGGATTTTGTGTTTAATTGACGAAAGTAGCGGAATAATGCGCAGCCACGAGCAGAGGTAGTGCAGCTTCACTCCAAGTGGAAGCCTGAAATCGAACAGTATGCTGCCTTTGATTGTTGCTACCTGCTGTCGCCAAAGCCTGTAGTAACGGCCTTTCCCGAGCAGCGGCGTGAGCGGACGGCAGGCCAGCAGTCGCAATGACTTCAGTTCGGCGCTGTACTCGACGGCGGCGTTGTTTTCGGCAAAGAAACGGCACACCACATCGGCGTTTTGGTTCATAAAACGGAAATTACGTTCGATGTTCTCCGCCGAGGGGTTGTTGGAAATGGAACTTTCGTTGATAAAATAGTGATACAAAGGCTTTTGCAACAACGCCACCGAAGTGGAAGCGTTATACAAAAACTGTATGTTGAGGGCCAGATCTTCGCCCATATTTCCTATCGGATAGATGATATTCTCCTGAAACACAGTACGTTTGTACAAAGCTCCCCACAGGCTGCCGTTCTCCTGTCCCGTCATCATGCGTTTCATCAGTGCTTTTGGCGATTGCTCGAAATGGCGGAACCGCTGACGTGGAGTGGCTTTCTGCCCGTTGTCGGTGAAAAAGTCGCAATACACGATGTCGGAATCGGACTTTTCGGCTGCAGCCAACAAATCTTCGAGCAGAGTGGGTTCGGCCCAGTCGTCGCTGTCGCAGAAAGCTATGTAATTGCCTGTGGCTGATTGAATTCCGTGTTTCCGTACCTCGGCCTGTCCGCTGTTCTGTGGCATCCGCTCGATGCGGACCTGCCATTGTTTTTCGGCAATTACTTCGCTGTGCTGTTCTATCTCCTCTTGAAGGATGGTCATCGAGCGGTCGGGCGTGCAGTCGTCGATAAAGATAAACTCCACCCGGTCGAGCGTCTGGGCAAAGAGGCTCCGCGCGCAACGCGCCATGTATTTCTCAACGCCGTAAACAGGCACTATCACAGATACTTTCATACTTGTTTGCGTTTGAAAAATGACAATACTTTTTGTGTTGCGGGCAGCGAAACCACAAACTCACGCTCCTTGCGGTTGATGCCGATAAAGAACGACGCCACACCGACCATCGCCACGGACAGGGCTCCCGTTGCCAGAAGGCGCAGCCAGCCGTCCTCCATCAGAGTGGCGGTCCAGACGGGCAGAGGTACGGCAATTATCGTCACCACAAGCATTTTCAGCACCACGTCGGTGATGTATCGCCGCAGCGAGAGGCTTATCAGCCGTCGCATATAGATTGTTCGCGCCACAGCGCAGATCACGTTGAGCGCAGCCCAGAGATATAGTGTCAGTTCGGGAGTGCCGCCCCACAGCAGGGCGAGGTAGGTGGCGGGGATGGCCAGAATCTTTATCGAGGCAATCATTATCTGGTGCACACGCAGCTTACCGGTGGCGTGGACGGCCGTCACCAACGGCATCTGGAACACGTCGAAGATGGTGTACGCCACAATCGCGAGCACGAAAGCCTCGGTGCCGTCGGGGTATTTGCCAAGCCATATCTCCAAGATAAACTGCAAGTTAAGCAAAATCGGCAGACTGATCATCAAAAAGAGGTAGTAGTAAATTTTTGACGTAGAATAGATTAGCTGCATGAAATAACTGTTGTCGCCGGCGGCGTACGACTTGATAATTTGCGGACGGAAGGCCTGCGAGAAGGAATCGACAAAGACGTTGAACAGCGTAATCACCTGATTGGCAATGCCCATGGCGGCGTTGGCCACGGCCGTTGAAAACCAGTTGAAGAAAATGTTTCGGCTCGACACCGTCATGCCGTCGGCGCCGTTCACCAGCATGCTGTAGCCGGAGTAGGAGAGGAACTGCTTTATCATTTTGCCGTCCCAGAAACGTATGTAACGGGTGTCGGCAAACACACGGCGGTTGTAAACCACATACACGGCCAGCACCACCAGCGACACCACGAAAAGTATTCCCGAATAGAGTATCAGCTTGTCGAAAGTGCTGTGTATCATTAAGATAATCAGAAGAAGCTTCAAGGCCGCCTCGCCCATCGAGGTCCAAGCGTAGAAACTCATCTTTTCGTGGGCTATGACGTTGGAGTGCAACGGCACTTTCATTATCGAAGCACAGAAAAGCAGCACCGAGAACTGGAAACACCAGTTGGCGGCCACCACACGGTCGGGGGGTATCACCACACGGTGGTTGAGGAACCATAGTCCGCCCGTTTCCATTATCACCAGCATTGCCACGGCCAGAATAGCGTGGGTGTTCACCGCCATGGCGTAGGTCTGACGTATCTTTTCGGGGTTGCCGGCGCCCAGCTCGTAGGTGATGTAGCGCGAGGTGGCGTTGGTGAGGGCTATGTTGAGGAAGGTGAAAAACCACACCACGCTGCCAACCACGTTGTACAGCCCGTAGTCGTTGATTCCCAGCATCTGAAGCACCACACGCGAGGTGTAAAGACTTATCAGCAGCACCACGCCCATCCTCAGAAAGAGGAAGAGGGTGTTTTTCAAAGCTCGTGATGCATCTTGCTGGGACATAGCTATTTGTGTTTATAAAACCAGATGTTCGCCTTTCGCGATGCGCTCTTTCGTCTGCTCGAGGGTGAGGCCTTCGCGGAGATTCATGTAATAACGCACGTTGCCGTGGGTGGCGTTCTGTTGCTTGGCGGGCGGCGGCGTGCGCCAGTCGCCGTAGAGCGAGGTGAGGTATTCGTCGTAATTGGCGGGGACCACCATCTCGGTGTCCTCGAAAGGCAGTTTGATGGTATTCTGGAACCACTCCGTTTTGAAAATGGCTTTCATCCCGGAGCTGATATACACGCATTTTTCGCCCGACTGCCCGATTTTGGAATTGACGAAATCGTTGTACTCTTTCAAACGTCGCTCGGCCTTGGCCTTGGAGCGGTTGAACGGCGACATCAGTATGCGGTAGGCCGAACCTAACTCGCGGTGTGCCAGATGTTTGAATAAATCGCCGATGCCTTCGTTGGTGGTGATGCAGGGCTGGTAGCGGTAGAAAAGTTTGCGGGCATGTTTGCGCATCGCCTCCAACTCGCTGTCGCTCAACGAGAAACTGTCGAGGGGGAAAATGTCGATGTAGTTGCCGAGCACGTAAGGCAGCTGTTTCAGCTCCCAGATGGTAGTGTTGAGGTCCACAATTTTGGCAAAGGGCAGGTAATAGCCCGGGTCGTTGAGGGAGACGACGTCGTAGCCGTCCTTGCGCATCTCGTCGCGCAACGTAAGAAGTTTTTCGTAGTCAGCACGTTGCATGTGTATGTCGAGGTCGTCGTCCCAAGGTATGAAACCCTTGTGGCGTGCCGCGCCTATCACCGTGCCGTAGGCTCCGCAGTACCCGATGCCGTGCTTTTCGAAGAAAGCCACCGAGTATTTGAAGGTCTTCATCAGGTTCTGCTTGATAATATCCAGTTGGTCGTTGTTCATCATGCCAATGTGTTAAATCCAAAATTTGGAGGTCTCGCGTTCTATGTTGATTTCCATGCAGTTGTCCTTGAGTCTGTCGAAAATCCGTGCGGCGAAGACGGCGTCGTGCAACCCCAAGCCGATGTTGTAGCTGAGGATGCGTTCGTCCGAAGTCTCGCGGCCGGGGGTGTCGCCATGGAGCACCTCACCAATCTCGGCGTAGCGACGGAATTTGTCGAAATAGCGGAACTCGTGCAGATGGCCGGTGTCGTCGCCGAAAACTTTGTCGAAAAAGAGGTCGCAGTTCTGGAAACCCTTGGTGTGGACGGGTATCACGAGGCATCCGGGGCGGAAAAGCGAGTCGTCGGGACAGAGGATGTCGTTGGTGTTGGTTATGCAGCTGATAATCACGTCGCTGGAGGCAACGATGTCCTCGATTTTGTCGCAGACGCAGAATTCAACGTTTTTATAATTGCCGAAACGTTCCATGAACAGCTCGGCTTGGTTTTTGTATCGCAACAATTTGACTTTGTGCATCTTGTCGGGCTCCGACTCCAGCAGGCAGAGCATGGTGGCACGTCCGGTGTTGCCCAAACCCAGAAGCCCGTATTGGCAGCTGTCGTTTTTGCGGAAAGTCTGTGCCGCAAGGGTGGCCACGGCTCCGGTGCGCATGGTGGTAATCCAGTCGGCATCCATCATGGCAAGCAGCTCGCCGGTGGCGGAGTTGTAGAGCAGCAGGTCGCTCCCCAGCGAAGGGGTGGCGCCGGCAATGCGGTGTACAATCTTGACACTGAATAAGTTATTTTCCGCAGGAAGGATGCAGGGCATGGTGTTGAAAAAATCGTTGCCTTGCGGGTGAAGGCTGATTTTCGGCGGCAGCTGGGCGTCGCGTTTCATCAGAAAGCTCTCGCGAACCCATTTCACGCACTCCGCAGGGGGGATGCCAAGCTCTTTTATCTGTTTTTGCGATACTATTTTCATCGACTTACAAACTTTTCAAAACTTCGGTCAGATAATGGTTGTCGCGGCGGTCGCGGACGGCCAGACGTATGTAGTTGCCGCCGCTGAGCACTTTCTTGCCGTCGCAGTCCTTTATCAGGATGTTGCGTTTCAGCAGTTTCAACGCCAGCTCGTGCGAGGTGAAACGCTCCTTCACCCGGCAGAGGAAGTAGTTGGCCTGACTGGGGAAGATTTCGAGATACGGCACCTCGCGCAGTTCGGCGAGGAATAGCTCGCGTTCTTTCTTAAATTCCTCACAACCAGCGACATATTCTTTGTGGTACTTTTCGTAAATCTGCATGTAGAATTCGCCGAAGGAGTTGATGTTCCAAATCGCCACCTCTTTTTTGAGTCTGGCAATGAGTTCGGTGTCGCCCGAAGCGAGGATGCCCAGCCTCAGGCCCGGCACGCCGTAGCTCTTGCTGATGCTTTTCACCACCACCAGATGCGGATTTTGTGAGAGTAATTCGTTGTCCAACAGCGATATACGTCCGTCTGTGGAGACGAAGTCGGCAAACGACTCGTCGACCACAAAACGTATGCCGCGGCTCTTGGTCCAATTGATGAGCCACTGCAGGTCGGCAAAAGGTATGTAGTTGCCCGAAGGGTTGTCGGGATTGATAAGTAACAGAGTGTCAATGTCTTTGTCGGCAAAGAAATCGGCAATTTCGTGTGCCGTGTAGCGGAAACTGGGCTTTTGCGGAACGAACTGCACCACCTTGTCATGACTCAGACGGTTGGGGTATTCGTCGAAAGTGGGGAGTATGTTGCCGAGTTTCCCGGTCCAGTTCTCCATCAGCGCTTTGATAAGCTCGGCGGCGCCGTTGCCCACCACGATGAAGTCCTGCTTAACGCCGAAGTTCTTGGCCGCCAGCAGCGAGTTCACGCGCATCCCCGAAGGGTATTCGCGCATCAGCGTCTCGAAACTGGCTTTTATCTCGTCGATCATCCGCTGTGGCGGGAAATAGGGGTTCACCAGATAGCAGAAGTCGAGCATCTGCGGGTAGCGCCAGTATCCGCCGTAGCGCGACGAGATAGCGCGGTAGTGCTCGTCGTCGGAGGGGGCGAACATTCCCGAAGCTATGTCGAGATCCTGCACGTCGTCGATCTCGTACCACGACTCGCCTTGGAGCGGCAGTGCCTTGATGGGGGCGTTGTAGAGGTGCAGAATCACGCGCAGCACCTGCTCGTAATATTCGTTGTTGCCCAGCGCCGTGCTGTAGGCGGTAAGGAACGGCACGTAGTATTTGGTGGAGAACTCGCGGCTGAACTTGTAGATATTCACTGTTTTATAGTAGTTCTTGATGTCCTCGAAACGGAAATGGTCCTTGTCGATGAAGTTGGTGATGCGGCTGTCGTCGTCAATAGTCACCACGGTGCCGTCCATCCAGCTCTCGTATTTGTCCACAAGGGCGATGTTGGGGCTGGGGTCGGCCACCAGTTTCTGCACCACCGAAGGCTCGTAGATGAGGTCGCTCTCCAGCAGCAGGGTGTCCTCGGCCAGCATGTGGTCTTTGGCAAGGAAAAGGGAGTATATGTTGTTGGTTTTGTCGTAGATAGGGTTGTCCACGTACTCTACGGGGGTGCCTTTGTAGTTGTCGCCCACGTACTTACGCACGTTGTCGCCTTTGTAGCCCACCACCAGCACTACACGGCTAACGCCGACGTTGTGCAGTATCTCCAGTGTGCGGTCGATAAGGCGTATGCCGTTCACCTCCAGCATACATTTGGTGTTGTTCTGGGTGTATTCCCCGAGCCGCTTTCCCATGCCTGCGGCAAGAATTATTGCTTGCATCCTTTACAGATTTTGAGTTGCGATTTGTTTCCCATGCTTTCGCGACAGGTCGATGGCCCTTCGCAAGTAGCACAAATTTGCAAAGATACGAAAAAATAACGGAGTTGCCAAATAAAAAAACGCAAGGCGGTACATTATATATTTATAAGCAATTGTATTTTGCAGATTGTCAATGGTTTGTGCAACGGCATTGACTATGGTACAATCTTTCGGACTAGGCTTCTGTCCGATATCTGCAAAGGAAAGCCGCAGGGCGGTTTGTAAGATTTTTTCGTTTCTTACAATAAAAAGTGCCGTTTGTCAGTTATCCGAAATGAAAAATAAACGACAAATTCACAAAGTTATGAAAAGGATATTTCTTTTATTGTTTGCAGGCTTGAGCCTGATAGCACAAGGATGTAACACACAGCATGCCGACGAGCAGGGCGCCGCCGCCAAGTCCGACGAGTCGCCGCGCCTCACCCTCACCGATTTCACCGACGTGGCCGCCGCCACCATCGACGGGGTGGTGCATATAAAAACCGAGATGAAACAGCTCACACCCATGTACCAGTCGTTTTTCGGACTGCTGATACCGCAAGGTGTTCAGGAACAGGTGTATAGTGCCTTCGGTTCGGGAGTCATCATCTCCGACGACGGCTACATTCTCACCAACAACCACGTGGTGCAGGACGCCGAGCGTATCGTCGTCACCCTCAACGATCGCCGTCAGCTCTCCGCCAAGCTCATCGGCGCCGACCCCGCCACCGACCTCGCGTTGATAAAGATAGAAGCCTCCGGACTGACTTTCATTCCTTTTGGCAACAGCGACGAGGCCAAGATAGGGGAGCCCGTGCTGGCCATCGGCAACCCGTTCAACCTCACATCAACCGTCACTTCGGGCATCATCAGCGCCAAGGCACGTAACGTTAATATCATCGAAAACACCCGCGGGGTGGAGAGTCCCATCGAGTCGTTTATACAAACCGATGCCGCGGTGAACTCCGGCAACAGCGGCGGAGCGTTGGTCAACGGCAAAGCCGAGCTCATAGGCGTGGTTACAGCCATCGCCTCCGGCAACGGATTTTACACCGGATATTCCTTCGCCATCCCGTCGAACCTTGCCAACAAGGTGGTGGGCGACCTCAAGCAGTACGGCTACGTGCAGCGCGCCTACCTCGGGGTACAGGTTACCGAGGTTACGCCCGACATCGCCAAAGAGACAGGCTCGAAAGAACTGAAAGGACTGTATATCACGAGGATAACCCCCGATTTCTCGGCCTACAACGCCGGCATACGTCAGGGCGACATTATCAGGAAACTGAACAGCACCGAAATCAACAGCTACGCCGAGCTGATGGAGGAGATGGGGCGTCACAGTCCCGGCGACAAAATCGACGTGCAGTACGAGCGTGCGGGCAAGACCAACACCGTCAAGGTGACGCTGCTTAACAGCCAGGGAAACACGCAGATTATTAGGAATTAGTCGCAGGCACTGTTCACTGATCACTGATTACAGTTCACTGAAAAAAACTTTTCACTTTTCACTAAAAAAATCGTATCTTTGCACCAAATTTTTTTAAAGAAAAAACAATGCAAAAACGTCGAATACTCTATGTGAATCAGGAGATTAGTCCGTTCTCCCCTGAGACTGAAATATCGAAATTTGCACACGACTTGCCCGAATTTACGCAGGTTTACAAGGACAGCGTAACCAAAGAGACCAAAGAAATACGCACTTTCATGCCGCGTTACAACTATGTGCACGAAATCAAAAACCAACTGCACGAGGTTATCCGTCTCTCGGGTATGAATTTGATAATCAATACTATCGACCACCATCTGATAATCAAGGTGGGGGCAATGCCCGAATCCAAGACCCAAGTCTATTTTGTGGACAACGACGAGTATTTCGACGAACGTCTGCCCCTGCGCGACGAAAACGGCGTGTTCCACCCCGACAACGACGAACGTATGATGTTCTTCAACCGCGGCAGCATGGAGGCCGTGCGCAAGCTGGCGTGGAAACCCAACCTGATACACACCAACGGCTGGTTCGGCTCTATGATTCCTTTCTACCTGCGCCGTTTCAACAAAGAGGACGACTTTTTCAACGGCACCAAGGTTGTGGTGTCGCTCTTCGGCGAGGACGCTTTCCCCGAACTGCTTTCCGACATGATGGACAAAAAACTGCGCCACGAGGGTGCCACCGCCAAAGACCGTCTGCTCTACGGCGGCCGCGACTACATCTCCGTTATGAAAACCGCCATCACCTACGCACACGGCATAGTGATAGCTTCGCCCAACGTGAACAAAGAGCTGGTGGATTACGCCAAGTCGATAAAGAAAAACGTGATGGACTACAACCCCAACACCGAGGAATTCTTCACCCAAATCAATAAATTTTACGACGTTTTGATAGGAAACAGCCGCAAATAATACTATTTTATTAAAAAACTCGTTATACCTAATTATTTACGGATTACATCTTTTGCAATGAATAACAAAAAAATATCGATAAAAGCTCTCGTAATCAGTGCTATAACGCTGATGACGGGCTTTTTCCTTTTCACAGCCTGCAATCCCGAGGACACCGATTTCGGCCGCGACCTCACCGACCCCTCGGCCTGGTACAACGGCACTCTGTGCGACACCCTCAGCATAGAGGCATATACCTGTCGCGAGGACTCCATGACCACCTCCAACTACCTTAACGGTGTGATAGGAATGTTGCAGAATTCCGTGTTCGGCAAAACCGAAGCCACAATGTTCACACAGGCCGCCCTCTCCACCACCGGCGGTATCAGCTTCGAGAGGGATGTGGTGGATTCCGTGGTGCTGTCGCTGGCTATCACCGATTACTTCAGCACCGACCTCAAGGACTCCAACTATGTCTATTCGGCCCGCATGAAGGTCGTGCCCCTCGCCGACCCGATGTATGTCGACTCCACATACTACGCTTGCTCCGACGTGCAGTGCCTGCGTATGGTCTATTTCGACAGCTCCATGCGTATCTCCAAGAAAGACACCGTGGTGCGGATGAAACTGAACCCCTCCATAATGTCCATCTTCCAGAACAAGAGCTATGCCAACAACGAGGATTTCCAGACAGCTCTCCGCGGTTTTAAAATCAGTCTCGAGCCCGAAGGCGCCGACGCCGACAATATGATGATGTATTTCAACTATGCCGCTGCCGCCACGGGACTTACCGTACATTTCCACTCCGACAACGACACTGTGCCCCTCAAATACTCATTTGTCTTTTCCGGCACCTCGGCAGCCCATTTCAACGGCTACCGCCACACCTACACCTCGGCGCCCCTCTCGGCTTTCGAGGCCAATGTCAACGATTCCGTCGCCGGCACGCAGAAACTGTATCTGCAGCCTCTTGGCGGCACTTTCGTGAAAATGCGTTTCCCCACCCTGAAACAGTGGTCGGAACAGCACCCCAATGCCGTGATACATCACGCCCAGCTGATACTCCCCGTCGACGCATCTTCCGACGCCATAGGCGAGAACGCCCAGCGCGTGCTCTGCTACAAATACGTCGAAAACGGCAAAGTGTCGCTCATACCCGATATGATGGACGCCCTGCTCTCGGGCGGCTTCGACGGCGGCTACAACTCCGACAAAAGACAGTACCGCATGCGTATCTCGCGACAGATACAGCAAGTGGTCTCCGGTGCACCGGATTACGGCCTCGCACTCTACATCGACGCACGTCGCACATCGGCCAAACAGACAATACTCTGCGGCACCGACAAAGCATTGCCAAATCACGTAAAACTTGAAATAATTTATTCCGAAACAAAATAAAATACCGTTGCCATTATGAAGAAACTTGTTATTGCATTATCGCTGATTGCTTTTGTAGCAACCGCCACAGCACAGAAATTCGTTAAATATTACGACGAGGAGAAAAACCACAAATCCGTCGAGGGACAATACACAGGCAAAACCAAAGTCGGTGACTGGACACTCTACCACCCCAACGGAAAAGTATACCAGCAAGGCTCCTACGACAACAGCGGCGACAAAGTGGGCGTTTGGAAGACTTTCTACGACGACGGCAGCAAATGCGCCGAAGAGACCTACGGCAACGGCTCCAACCGCGAATGGTACCGCAACGGCAAACTGAAAAGCGAAGTGGCTGTAGCCGACGGCAAGAAAAACGGCACCTACAAATCGTGGTACGACAACGGCAAACAGAAAGAGGAAATCCCCTTCGTCGACGGCAGCAAAGAGGGTCCCACCAAAGAATGGCACTCCAACGGCAAACTGAAATTCGAAGGTGAATATAAGGACAACGAACTCAACTGCTACGGCAAATGGTACACCGAACGCGGACAGAAAGACATGGAAGGCAAGCTGGTCGATGGTCTGCAGGAAGGCGAATGGCTGTTCTACTACCGCACCAACGGCAAGCTCGGCATCCGCGGCACCTACAAGGAAGGCTCGGAAAACGGCCACTGGACCTACTACTACGAGACAGGCGAGAAATGGCGCGAAGGCAACTACGTTGACGGTCTTCGTCAAGGCACTTGGACCACCTACTACGAAAACGGCAAGAAACTTCACGAAGGTAAATACGTGGACGGCCTCGAGGAAGGCAAATGGGTAGCTTGGCAGCAGAACGGAAGCGTGGACTATCAAGGCACATTCGCCGAAGGACTAAAAAATGGAGAATGGACTGGGTACTATCCCAACGGCAAAACCCGCTACATCATCAATTACCGCAAGGACAAAAAACACGGCCACGAGACCAAATATTTCGAAAACGGACGCATCAACTCAGAATGCGACTACAGCGACGGTCTCGAAGACGGCACTTGGAAGAAATACGATCCCACCACAGGCAAGCTGCAGGAGACTGGCTCTTTCTCCGAAGGCCAGAAAAACGGTAAATGGACTTTCTACAACAACCTTGGCGGTATAGCCCGTGAGCAGAACTTCACCAACGGCCTGCCCGACGGCGCCGTTACCGAATACCACAACAACGGCAAGAAATCTGCTGTGGGACAGTACAAAGACGTCAACGGCGTTTCGCTGCGCGTGGGCACTTGGACCTACTACGACCAGTACGGCGACGAGACCATGACCATGAAATTCGAGGACGGATACATGGTGTCCAAGGACGTGAAGAAAAAGACTCCCGAACAGAAACAGAAAAACCGTCAGGACGGATTCAAAGCCATTACACGATGAGCCTTTTCGGCGACATTAAAATACTCCTCGCCTCCAAATCGCCACGCCGCCGGCAGCTAGTGCAAGAGCTGGGGCTGCCTTTCGAAGTGGTGGACGTAGATGTGGAGGAAAAACTGTCGCACCGTCTATCCCCTTGCAATACCGCCAAAGCACTGGCCAAACTCAAAGCCGACGCATTTTCCAAACCTTTGGCAGAGAACGAGATACTCCTCACCGCCGACACCATAGTGGTGCTCGACGGCACAATCCTCGGCAAACCCAAAAGCAAAAAGGAGGCCTTCGAGATGATCCGATCTCTCTCAGGTCGGCAGCACTACGTTTATACTGGCGTGTGCCTGAAAAGTCGCAACCGCCAACAGCTCTTCGCCGAACGCACCACAGTACATTTCCGTCACCTTTCCGACGAGGCAATCCATTATTACATAGATAATTACAAGCCCATGGACAAAGCCGGAGCCTACGGCATTCAGGAATGGATAGGACTTTTCGGCGTGGAACGCATCAACGGCTGTTTCTACAACGTGATGGGACTGCCCGTGCCGAGGATTTGCAGGGAGTTGGAGATGATGATGAAATTGTCTAATTCTCGGATGTTGTTTTTTGAAATGCAAAGATACAACGCTTATTCAAGATTAGCATCGAAAAAAGGGATTTTGTATATCCATGTAAACGTGGATCTTGGTGGTGCAGCGTCAGGATTACAGAAAGACATACCAAGATATATGTTTTTGTATGACAAATCCTCGCATGAATTGAAATGTTATGTTGATAAATCAAAATTAATAGTTCGGAACTACTACGAAATTAAACAGAAAGTTGATTTTGAACTTGTCGAAACAAAATTTTTGAGTGAAGACGTGGCGATTGAAGAATTATTTGATTGCAACGCCTCGATTAGGGGTTGGGATTGTGGAGGTTATAGTTTTTATGTTAGTTACCTAGGCAAAGAACATAATTTTTTTATTGATAATAGCGAAGATGACAATTTTAAATTTCTCAGTTGTTTTTTTGACGCAATTCGCGAAATGTAAAATCCAAATTAAATGTAAAAATAATGTTTATCCCGCATAACCGACGTTCCATACGTCTGAAAGGATACAATTATTCGCAATCGGGATTGTATTTTGTCACCATCTGCACATTAAAAAAACAATACATATTCGGTGATATTGAAAATGGCAAAATGGTATTATCGCCCGAGGGCATTGTCGTTGGGCAATGTTGGAATGAAATCCCCGAACATTTTCCGAATGTTGTTTTGCACGATTTTGTTATAATGCCCAATCACATACATGGGATAATTGAAATTACGGATGCCGAAACGGCTGGTGTGAAACAATTGGAAACATCGTCTAATGTAGGGGCGAAACATTTTTCGCCCCTACACCCCGTACACACCCCACAATCCCTCGCGTCCATCGTTTCACGTGAACAAATACGACCCACCGGGACATCGCGCACCGTGGGTTCGATTGTGCGCGGATTTAAAATTGGTGTTACAAAAAACATCGGTTTTTCGCCTTGGCAACGGAATTATTACGAAACAATAATCCGTAACGATAATTCGTATAAAACGATTGTCCAATACATCGAACTAAACCCCGCAAAATGGGAATTCGACCGGTTTTATGAAAATAAATGAAAACATTCGATAATAAAAAACGGCGACAGAATCTGTCGCCGTTTTTATTATAATTCCGAGTTCCGAATTCCGAACTCCGAATTAATATTCAAAGACTCCGTGTTTAGATTTCACGGTAACCTTCTTTCCGTCGTAGGCCTCGCAGTGTCCGATGATACGGGCATCCACGTTGAACGATTTCGAGATGGCGATGATATCCTCGGCGGTACGTTCGTCGGTGTAGAATTCCATGCGGTGTCCCATATTGAAGACCTTATACATCTCCGCCCAGTCGGTTTGGCTTTGCTCGTGGATCATGCGGAAAAGGGGAGGGGTGTCGAAAAGGTTGTCCTTCACCACGTGCAGGTTGTCGATAAAATGCAGCACTTTGGTCTGTGCGCCGCCGCTGCAGTGCACCATGCCGCAGATTTCCTTGCGGTGGTTTTTCAGAATCTCGGCAACGATGGGTGCGTAGGTCCTTGTGGGCGAAAGCACCATCTTACCTGCGTCAACGCCCGGCACTTCGGTGGGGGAGGTGAGCATCAGGTTGCCGCAGTACACCACCTCGTCGGGCAGACAGTTGTCGTAGCTTTCGGGATATTTCTCGGCATAGACTTTGCTGAAAACGTCGTGGCGTGCCGAGGTGAGTCCGTTGCTGCCCATGCCACCGTTGTAAGCCGTTTCGTAAGTGGCTTGGCCAAAGGAGCTTAGTCCCACGATGACGTTCCCCGCCTTGATGTTGTGGTTGCTGATGACGTCGCTGCGGCGGATACGTGCTGTAACGGTGGAGTCCACCACAATGGTACGTGCAAGGTCTCCGATGTCGGCAGTCTCGCCTCCGGTGGAGTAGATGCCCACGCCGAGTGCGCGCATTTCTTCGAGGAAACTCTCGGTGCCGTTGATGACGGCGGCAATCACCTCGCCGGGGATAAGACGTTTGTTGCGGCCTATGGTCGAGGAGAGCAGTATGTTGTCCGTGATGCCCACGCACAGCAGGTCGTCGAGGTTCATCACAATGGCGTCGATGGCGATGCCTTTCCACACCGACAGGTCGCCCGTCTCGCGCCAGTACATATATGCCAGCGACGATTTGGTGCCTGCGCCGTCAGCGTGCATCACCGTGCAGTAGTCGGGGTCGCCGGCAAGGATGTCGGGCACTATCTTACAGAAAGCCTTGGGATACAGACCTTTGTCGATGTTCTTGATGGCGTTGTGCACATCTTCTTTCGATGCCGAAACGCCTCTTTGATTGTATTTTAAATTGTCCACTGTTGCTTGTAAATTTTTTGCAAAAGTACACAAATTTTCCGACATATAACATAAATATGTAACTTTTTTATTAAACACGAATTGCCAAAAATTTACCATTAATTATTTAGTGACCGGCGTTTTCCACGTGCTCTGCTGCTATAAATGGTGGCTGAGTTGGTCGAAGTCCCACGCCTTCACGCCTTCACATCTTCACACCTTCACATCTTAACTTAAAAAAATCTCCCCCCGTGCAATATTTCCGAAAGCTCTGCGTTAATATCCGTTGTCGTTGGTAAACGGCACGTTTTTTTATTTTTATCAAACAACAGACATACAGATGGAACAAAATTTTTATGACAGCGGATTCTCTTTGAAAAACTCGTTGAAATTCTTTTACCGGCATCGTGTGGTGCTTTTGGTAGTGTTTGTGGCGGCGTTGGTGGCCTCCACGGTGGTGGCTTTCCTTTTGCAGGAACGTTTCGACGCCAAGGCGGTGATGTTCCCCACCAGCTCCAACCGTGTCTCCAAGTCGGTTGTTGTGGACCGCTACAGCATGGACGTGCTTGACTACGGCATAGAACGCGACTGCGAATATGCCCTGCAGGTGCTTTCGTCCGATGCCATGATGCGCGACGTGTGCGAACATTTCGACCTGATGAACCACTACGGCATCAACCAGAAAGCCAAGGACAAATACTACCGTTTGTACGAAATGTACCGTGCCTACGTCACCGTGAAACGTACCGAATACCTCGGCATTGAGATTAAGGTTACCGATTTCGACCCTCAAACGGCTGCCGACATAGCCAACTATATCACAGCTAATTACGACACTATGTGTACCAAAATCCTCGCTCCCCGCACCGACGGCGCCATCGAGCTTATGGAAAATGTGGCAAACCGTCTGCAAGAGGAAATTAAGTCTACAAACGACCCGTTGCTGCTGAAATATAAGAACAAGGAACTGGCTTCCATCCAGACACAACTAGCAGAACGCAAGGCCGATGCCGAGGTTGTGATGCCCCGCAAGTTCTGGGTTGACGAGGCTGTCCCCTCCGACCACAAGTCGTTCCCGAAACGCGCAATAATAATACTTATCGGCACCCTCGCCGTCGAGCTGCTGTGCATCCTTGTCCTACTCGTGGCCGAACGTTGGTCGTCGATGAAAAAAGAACTGCAGTAAAGGCTCTGTCGCTCCACTTTTAGTTATTCCCAAACCACCCTTGGCGACCGATGCGTGATTTTTGGCAAAAGACAAAACGCTGGTTTTCGGAAAATAGGCTTCCGGTAATAGTGTTGCTGGTAACGCTTGTGTTTCTTGTCGCCAACAGCTACGCCCTGCGCAAGGAGTTCTACTACCTCACCTTGGTTCCCGTTGCTGGGTTGCTTATCCTATTGTTTGTCAGAAAGTTGGAGTTCGGACTTCTTGCCATAGCCCTATTCACGCCTTTCGCCATCAACTACGACATTGTGAAAGGCACGCAGCTCTCCATACCCACTGAGCCGCTGATGATGCTCTTTATGCTGATTTTCCTTTTCAGGGTGTTGCTCAAACGCAGCTACGACCGGAAGATAATGAGTCATCCCGTCACGTTGGCGGTGCTTTTCTCGCTGCTGTGGATGCTTGTAACGTCGGCCACGTCGGAGCTTCCGGCGGTGTCGTTCAAATATTTGCTGGCAAGGCTGTGGTTCGTCATCCCCTGTTTCTTCGCTGCGGCGCAGATTTTCAAAAATCCCAAAAGGATAACGCAGTTCTACTGGTGCTATGCCATTTCGTTGCTCATAATTATCTTTATGACAACGCTTAAGACATTCTCCAATTTCTCCGACCTGCAGACCATGCACCGTGTGATGAAGCCTTTCTACAACGACCATACCGCCTACGGTGTCACCATCGCGATGTTCGTTCCTCCTGCCTTCCATTACATCTTCGAAAACAAGCAGTTATGGTCTTGGAAACGGCTGTTCGCCATAGCCGCTTTTGTGCTGCTGATGACAGGCTTGGTGCTCTCGTACTCGCGTGCCGCGTGGATAAGCGTTTTGGGAGCCGTGGCCGTATATTTCGCCATCCGTTTTGGCATGAAAGTGCGGTGGATGCTGCTCTGCGGTGCTCTGGCCATAGGACTTTTCTTCGCCTATCAGGCCGATGTGATGTATAAGCTGGGCAAAAACAGTCAGGACTCGTCGTACGACATCGCCGACCAGATAAAATCCATCTCCAACATCTCCACCGACGCCTCCAACCTTGAGCGTCTCAACCGCTGGGCTTCGGCCTTGCGCATGTTCGACGAGCGTCCGGTAACGGGCTGGGGCCCCGGCACATACCAGTTTGTGTATGCCGGCTACCAACGCTCGTACCAGCTCTCCACCATCAGCACCAACGCCGGCGACCTAGGCAACGCCCATAGCGAATACATCGGGCCGCTGTCGGAACAGGGAGTTTTGGGCACCGTGGCGGTGGTGCTTGTGTTCGGTATCACCTTCGCCTCCGGAGTGCGTGTTTATCGCACCCTCAAGGATCGCGACCGCCGTATGGCAAACGTGGCACTCAGCTTCACTCTCGGACTGCTCACCTATTACATCCACGGCATTTTCAACAACTTCCTCGATACCGACAAACTCTCCGTCCCCTTCTGGGGATTCACCGCCGTAGTGGTGGCCATTGACGTGTATATGTGCCGTTTGGGCGAGGAGAAAGAGGTGGAAGAGGAGAAGAAAGAAATGGAGTAGGTGAGTACAAAAATCATAAAAAATCCCTCTATTTAAAATAAATTTTGCAGATTGTAAAAAAAATCGTATCTTTGCAGTCCGATGATATTCGATGGGGTAATTATAACCTGTTGAATACCATTGTTTTAGGTTGTTAAACAAG
>JAEENM010000098.1 GCA_016283745.1 Bacteroidales bacterium
AACAGGCTTGGTCAACTTCTCCGAAGTTGTCAGCCATGTGGATGTGTTCGACAATATGGGACGCCGTGTGCTGAGCGCCGACAACACCACCTCTGTTAGCCTGTCGGATATGCGCAAAGGTCTCTACACCATGCGTATCACCACCGAACAGTGTACAGTGCTGCGCAAAGTGGTAAAACAAAGATGATGTAAGTGTTTCATAATTGCAATAGTGATTGACGGCGGATGCAAGTCCGTCGTCTTTTTTTGTTCCATCCACAAAATAGAAACGCATTTCCTGCGTTATTTCGTAAAACACTGACATTATGAACAAATATATGCAGATTGCCATCGATGAGGCGCGCAAGGGCATCCATGACGAGGACGGCGGCCCCTTCGGTGCTGTTATTGTCAAAGACGGCGTGGTGATTGGCAAAGGCCACAACAAAGTGCTGAAAAAGAACGACCCCACCCACCACGGCGAGATTTCCGCCATACGCATGGCCGCACGCCGGCTGCGCCGCTACGACCTCAGCGGTTGTGAGCTGTACACAACAGGCGAGCCCTGCCACATGTGCCTCTGCGCCTGTATGTGGGCCAACATCGACAAGATTTACTACGGCTGCACCATCGCCGACAACGGACGTATCGGCTTCCGCGACGACAAGTTCGACACTATCTTCGGCGGCCGCGACAAACTCGGCGACTATATGATTCAGATAGACCACGACGAATGCCTCAAACTTTTCGACGAGTACCTTGAACTCCACCACACCATATATTAATTACACCATCCGCCACGCCACCCCCGACGACCTGCCTGCTATTATGGAGCTGATAGCTCACGGTCGCCAAATGATGCGGCAGAACGGCAACCACTCGCAGTGGACCGACGGCTATCCTTCGGAAAACCAGATTCTTGATGACATCGCCAAGGACAATAGCTACCTTATCTGCCACAACGACACACCTGTCGGCACTTTTGCCATGATAATAGGGGAGGAGCCAACCTACCTACATATCTATGATGGTCACTGGCTCGACGACACTCAGACATACGCCACCATCCACAGGCTGGCAGGCTCGCCGCAGCACAAAGGCTTGGCAAAGGCCTGCTTCGACTACGTTTGGGGAAAGACTCACAATATACGAATCGACACCCACCGCGACAACGCCATAATGCGGCACTTGGCCGACACAAACGGCTTCATCTACTGCGGCATCATCTACCTCGCCAACGGCGATGAAAGACTAGCGTTTCAGAAAATTGAAAATTGAAAATTGAAAGTTGAAATTAGTTCGGAGTTTGGAAGTTAGAGTCTGAAAGTCATAGACCACCGACAACTGACCAGCGACCTTTGACTTTAGACCTTCGACCTTCGACTAAAAACAATTCTTCAGCACCTGCAGCACCTCGTCGGTGTTCACCACGTGGTAGCCGCCGCCTTTGATGGTGCTTTCGGCGATGAGGGGGAGCATCTCCTCTGTGGCACCCACTTCGCGCAGTGTCTGTGGTATGCCCAGCTCGGCTATGAAAGCCTCCAAACGGTTGATGCCCTCGAGGGCTATCTGCTCGTCGCTGAGGCCGGGTTTGTTCACGTGCCAGATGTTGCGGGCGTAACGCACGAACTTCGGCAGGCCGTACTTATATATAAGGCGGTAGTACGATGGTGAGATGATGGCCAGACCGATGCCGTGCGGACAGTCGGTGTAGGCTCCCAGCTGATGCTCTATCATGTGCACCTCCCAGTCCTGAGTCTTGGAGAGGGCGAGGATTTTGTTCAAACCCATTGTGGCACACCACATTATATTGCTTCGGGCTTCGTAGTCCTGCGGATTTACAAGGGCTTTGCGCGATGCGTTGATAAGCGAAAGCATCACGGCCTCGAGCAGATAGTCGCTGGTGCAGTCGTCGTCGCCGCTGAAATACTGTTCCATAAGGTGCGAGAAGATGTCGAAGATGCCGCTCACCATCTGGTGTTTGGGCACGGTGTAGGTGAATTCGGGGTTGAGGATGGAGAATTTGGGCGACATCAGCTCCAGCGGGAATACGCGTCCCAGCTTCAGTTTCTCGGCTTCGTTGGTGATAACCGAGCCGCCGTTCATCTCGCTGGCGGTGCCGGTCATGGTAAGCACCGAGGCCACGGGCACCACTTTGTTGGTGACGGGTTCCTGATTCACCCAGTAGCGTTGCCACGGGTCTCCTTCACAATAAGCAGCGGCAGAGATGCCTTTGGAGCAGTCCACCACACTGCCGCCGCCGACGGCAAGTATCAGGTCCACAGCGTTTTCACGTACCAGACGTGCCCCTTCGAGCACCTGTGTGTAACGCGGGTTGGAGTTGATGCCCGGCAGCTCCACCACGTTTTTGCCGCCTTCGTGCAGCATGCGCATCACGGTGTCGTAGATGCCGTTTTTCTTGATGGAGTTCTTGCCATACACAAGCAGAATGTTCTTGCCGTAGTTTGCCAGCTCTTCGGGCAGTTTGTCCATGGCCTTGCGGCCGAAATGAATCCTCGTGGGATTGCAGTAGGTGAAATCGTATATCATATCTTTAAATGTTTATTTTTCAGTAAGAAAGTTCTTCATCTGTTTCTCGTTCAGTTCGATGTATTTGTGGCATTCCGCCACCGTGCCGTCGTTTACGAAAGCTATCAAGGGCATTACGCCGTTGGTGATGTTGAGGAAAGTCTCAGCGTCTATTGTAATATGTTCGAGTTCAGGGACTTTTGCTTTTTCGAAGAAAAGCGAGATGGGTTTCGATTTGTCGGTATGCCAGAAAACGATGCGCACTTTGTCCGAAGGGATGTCGGCCTGACGCATGGCTATATGCACTTTCTTGGCCGACTTGCGGCAATATCCGCAGGCGGTGGAGTAAAAACAGACAATCTGTCTGCCTTGCAGGAAAGTCTCGCCGCCCTCGGTTTCGAGCATGGTGGTGCGGAACAGACTTCCGTCGATGGTAACCTCCTTGCCGTAAAGGGCTTGGTCGATATACGAAGGTGTGATGAGCGAAAACACAGCCGCCAGCGACAGCACGGCCGCCGTAGCGAAGCCTGTCTTCGGCCAACGGAAATGCCAAGGCAGGGCGGGATTGATGGGAATGGCAAGGGCTATCAGCACGATATTTTTCAGCACCGACTGCCAGCGGCCCAACGAGAAGAAATCGCCGAAGCAGTGGCAGTTCTCGCCATCCATGTCGAACAAATACGGCTGCAGCAGTAGGTAGGTCGTGAACGCCACCAAAAAAGCCAGCATGGTGTATTTGGTGAAACGCGGGAACACGCCCATTATCAGGAAAATGCCGAGACACAGCTCCGCCGCCACCAGACAGCGGGTGAGGCTTTCGGTAATCTCATATCCGAACAGTCCGTGCTCGTACACATACATGTCGAAACTGTCTATCGACAGGTATTTCAGCACCGCCGACAGCACGAAAACCAGTCCCACCGCAATGCGCAGAACCCAGTTGAGGTATATTTTTTTTACAAGCAGTTTTTGCATAATAAGTGTTTCAATACAGGGTGCAAAGATACGATTTTTTTTTCAGTTGTCAGGGGGTAGATGTCAGTATTCAGTTGTCAGGGGGCAGTAGAGACGCACAGCCGTGCGTCTCTGTGTTTTTTACACGAATATCCGTGGTCGTAATTATTTCACGAAAATTACCATGTAATTTACCATTAATTTATTTGTGGGTAATTTATGGAAATTTATGTTCAAATTCCCGCCCGTAACGCCATTATTCGGACGCACGCAGTGCGTCCTTACGGGCGGCACAGGCATTTATGCCAGTCCTACGGACTTCTGTATTGTCGTTGGGCTTTTATATGCAGGGGCTTACGCCGCCTGCCTGTATTATAACACCCCTACGGGGTTTTGTTTGCATGGCACAGCCCCGTAGGGGCGGCATGCCACAGGTGAAGAAACTGCCTGTGGCAGTTTCGATAGCGAAGCGGAGAATTTGTAAAACCCTGCTAAAACGGGCAACAAAACAATATGAACCCCCAGCGGGGGTAGCATAACATAAAAAAATCCGTGTTTATCCGTGCAATCCGTGGTCGTAATTATTTCACGAAAATTACCATGTAATTATCCATTAATTTATGGGAAATTATTCACAAATTTATTTATTTTAGCGGAGTTCATCAACCTTTTAGGTGTTGTGGCAATTCGTGTTTTAAGATGTTGCGGTGTTTTTATTAAGACGCACGCGGTGCGTCCATACATCCGAAATCCTAATTCCGAAATACAGCAATTCCGTATGTTTCAATGTGTTAAAAAATAATTATATGCGGAAAAAATTGCAATGTTCAAAAAAAAATGTATCTTTGCAGATTGATTTTTTGAACAAAAAATTATGTATAATGCTTGTAGTCAATGTTTTATAGGTGGTGCGTTTTTATCGGGTCTATGCAAAAAGGACTGCTTTTATGAGATAATAAAAATAAACGAATAAAAAATAACTTTTATAACAAACAATGAAACAATACTTTAGAACTATCAGCTGCGTCGTTGCAGTAATAGCGTTGACCGTAATGGTTACCTCGTGTAAGAGAGAGGATTTTGACGAAGAGGCTCTTGCGCGGATTCCCGGTGTGGAACGCTACATATATGTCAACGCAGGTTTGCCACAAAATACCGGCACCCAAAAGGCATACCTCGACATAACTGACGGCAACAATGTGAAATGGTCGTTTGGCGACGCCATGAGCATCAACGGCACAAGTCTTACCGTGAACGGAGTTAAGGACAACTACACTACGGCTTTGTTCGAGGGCACTGTTTACGCAATGCCCGCCAACGGCGGCAGCGAAGATGCGTACTGGGCGCTGTACCCCTCCACCCTGGCACCGGCCTACACCACGAGCATACCCAGCGAGTTCGGCCGTTCCACCGTTACCGTGGATATGTCGTCTGCGCAGAAATTCGCTTCTAACCGTCATCCCCTCGACGGCTGTACCTATATGGCAGGATTTACGTCGGTGCCTGCCGGCACTGCTGCGTTGCATTTCCAGATGCGCAACCTCGGTGCGGTGCTGAAACTGCATCTCACCGCCGGCGCAGGAGCGGGCAACACCCGCATTTCCGAGGTGCTGGTCAACAGCTCCACCGACTACCTCAACGGCAAATTCAGCTTCGACGGCAACAACGTGGTCCACCAGAGCTCCGGTTCTAAATGCGTCTCGGTGAAACTCTCCGACGGCACCAACGATTATATTGATATCGCCAGTGGCGCCGATGTGTATGTCTTTCTGCCTCCGATAAGTCACGGCAAGATGGCGGTACGTGTCATCAACACCGACGGCGATGTTTTTGTAAAAACCTCTCTTGACGCCACTCTGGAACGCAACAAGATATACACCAGCAATATCAACGCAACCGCCTTCGGACCTTTGGACCCTGTTGTTTCCGTGGCGGCAAATACCACAATGGCTTTCGCCCCCGGCAACCTGCGCTATGTGGCCAACAACAGCACATGGCAGTTTGCCCGCCAGCAGTACCTGTTTGTGGGCGACGCGCGGGGTAATACCACTAAAAATGGTCGCGACACGCAAAGCGACACCATCGACCTGTTTGCCTGGGGCACAAGCGGTTGGAATAACGGCAACGCCCACTATATGCCCTACGTGCTGGACCATGCGGGATACAGCAGTACCGACGGCTATGGCTACGGTCCCACCGACGGCACCTCGTACACCTACGACCTCACTGGCAGCTACGCCGATGCCGACTGGGGTGTGCACAACGCCATTTACAACCCCCGCACCGCAACCACCGACCCCGCAGGGACCTGGCGCACGCCTACAAAGGCTGAGTGGGTATATCTTTTGAACACCCGTAACACGGTGAGCGGTATACGCTATGCCAAAGCCAAAGTCAACGGTGTCGACGGACTGATAATACTGCCCGACAGCTGGTGCAACTGCGTTTACCAACTCGACAGCGTGAATATTCCACGAGTGTTCTACGCCAGCAACACCATAAGTCTCAGCGACTGGGAAACGATTATAGAGCCCGCTGGAGCTACCTTCCTTCCTTCGGCAGGATTGGTGTCCCCCTCATACGGTGCTAGCGGCGGACGATATTGGTCGTCAACGCACAATGGCAGTGGCGATGCGTTCTTGTTGTATTTCAAGAATGGCTTGGGTGGAGTTGATCCTCAAAACACCAACCACAGATACAATGGTTTCAGTGTGCGACTGGTGAAAGAGGTGCACTAATTTGTAATTAGTAATTAGTAGTGAGTAATGAAGAAAGGTCCAGTGGACCTTTCGATAGCGAAGCGGAGAAAAAATGATTTGTATTTATAATTGATGAAAAATCCGTGGCGTTGTCACGGATTTTTTTTGTTTTATATTTTGTGCCAGTCCTACGGACTTCTGTATTGTCGTTGGGCTATTATATGCAGGGGCTTACGCCGCCTGCCTAATGTATGCCGCCCCTATGGGGCTGGGCTGTGCCACGCAAACCCCCGTAGGGGTGTAATAATACAGGCAGGGGTGTGAACCCCTGCATACGGAAACCCAAATACAAATCGAACCCCGTAGGGGTGACATAATTCACGGGTTATTATTCACATATTTATTTATTTTATCGGTGTTCATCAACCTTTCAGGTGTCGTGGCAATTTATGTTTAAATTCCCGCCTGCAACGCCAAATTTCGGTCTCACGCGGTGTGCCCCCACATCCGAAATTCGAAAAAAAACTTCCGAAATCCGAATTCCGAACTCTGAATTCCAAAAAAAAATCGTATATTTGCATTTTGCATTTTGTTTAAACAAAAATATAAGCTACTGATAATGAGAATAGATTTTTCAAAAGTCGATTTTAAGTCGAACGAAAAGGGGCACGAGTCCTTTTCCGATTGGCAGAAAAACGAGAAAATAGAGAAGAACTGGACAACTCCGGAGCAGATTGACGTGAAACCCGTTTACGGCGACTGCGACCTGCTCGGCATGGAGCACCTGAACTATGCCGCAGGCATTGCGCCTTTCCTGCGCGGACCTTATTCCACGATGTATGTGATGCGTCCCTGGACCATCCGTCAATACGCCGGATTCAGCACCGCCGAAGAGAGTAACGCCTTCTACCGCCGCAATATCGCTGCCGGACAGAAGGGTCTGAGCTGCGCCTTCGACCTTGCCACACACCGTGGCTACGACAGCGACCACGAACGTGTGGTGGGCGACGTGGGTAAAGCAGGTGTGGCCATCGACAGCATCCTCGACATGAAGATACTCTTCGACCAGATAGACCTCGGCAAGATGTCCGTTTCCATGACGATGAACGGCGCCGTGCTGCCTATCCTCGCGTTCTACATCATTGCCGCCGAAGAGCAGGGCGTTCCGCAGGACCAGCTGCAGGGCACCATCCAGAACGACATCCTCAAGGAGTTCATGGTGCGTAACACCTACATCTATCCCCCGCTGCCTTCGATGAAAATCATCGCCGACATTTTCGAATACACTTCGAAAAACATGCCCAAGTTCAACTCGATATCCATCTCCGGATACCACATGCAGGAGGCCGGCGCCACCGCCGACATCGAATTGGCATACACCCTCTGCGACGGTCTTGAGTACCTCCGCGCTGGTGTCAACGCAGGCATGAGCATCGACGACTTCGCTCCGCGTCTGTCGTTCTTCTGGGGCGTGGGCATGAACCACTTTATGGAGATTGCCAAAATGCGTGCCGCTCGTATGCTGTGGGCCAAGATTGTGAAACAGTTCAACCCCAAGAACCCCAAATCGTTGGCACTGCGTACCCACAGCCAGACTTCGGGCTGGAGCCTCACCGAGCAGGACCCGTTCAACAACGTGGCACGTACCTGCATCGAAGCTATGGGAGCCGCTTTGGGACACACCCAGAGTTTGCACACCAACGCCCTCGACGAGGCCATAGCTTTGCCCACCGACTTTTCGGCACGTATTGCACGTAACACACAGATTTACATACAGGAAGAAACCAACATCTGCCGCGTTGTCGACCCGTGGGCAGGTTCATACTATGTTGAAACCCTCACCAACGAGATAGCCCACCGCGCTTGGGCTCACATCCAAGAGATTGAGAAACTGGGCGGTATGGCAAAGGCCATCGAAAGCGGCATACCCAAGATGCGTATTGAAGAGGCTTCGGCACGCAAGCAGAGCCGTATCGACAGCAACACCGACACCATCGTAGGTATCAACAAATACCGTCTGGACCACGAAGACCCGATTGAAACCCTCGAGGTGGACAACACCGCTGTGCGCGAGGCACAGATAAAACGTCTGGCCAAGCTGCGCGCCGAACGCGACAACGACGCCGTGCAGAAATGTCTCGACGCCCTCACACGCTGTGCCGAGACTGGCGAAGGCAACCTGCTTGCCCTCTCCATCGACGCTGCACGCAAACGCGCCTCGCTGGGCGAAATCTCCTACGCCTTGGAGAAAGTTTTCGGAAGATACAAAGCTAACATAAATCTTATTTCGGGAGTGTACAGTACAGCAACCAAAGACAACGAGAATTTCAAGAAAGCACAAGCACTGTGCGAAGAGTTTGCCAAGATGGAAGGCCGCCGTCCGCGTATTATGGTGGCCAAGATGGGACAGGACGGTCACGACCGTGGTGCCAAAGTGGTGGCCACAGGCTACGCCGACATCGGATTCGACGTGGATATGGGACCGCTGTTCCAGACTCCCGCCGAAGCAGCGAAACAGGCCGTGGAGAACGACGTCCACATCCTCGGCGCCAGCTCCCTCGCAGCAGGACACAAAACCCTTCTGCCACAGGTTATCGAAGAGCTGCGCAAGCTTGGCCGTGAGGACATCATGGTTGTTGCCGGCGGTGTGATACCTCCGCAGGACTACCAGTTCCTCTTCGACGCAGGCGTGGCAGCCGTGTTCGGTCCCGGAACGGTGATCAGCGACAGCGCCATCAAGATGCTGGAACTGCTTATCGAAGCAAGAAAATAGCATAAGCCGCATAGAACCAAGAAAGGGCTTCACACGAAGCCCTTTTTTTGAACTTTCAGCCATTGTGGCAAGCCGAAACCAATGTGTGAAACCATAAAACAAAACAAGAATATGGAAGAAAACAAGGACATTGAGGGAAACAAAACCACAGAAGAAAAGAAAGAAGTGAAAAAAGGCATTTGGGGCAGAATCAAACAATCGGGGTTCTACCGCTCGTTGAACACCTTTGCCAGCTCGGCCATCATCGGCTTGGGCATAACACTGATAATTTTTGTTTACAAGGTGTATTCGGGAAAGAAACAGTTCGAAGAAACCGCCGACAGGTTGGACAATATAAGCCGTTCGCTCTCCACACGCTGCTTGGGCAAATTTCCGGCATACATATCCGAAATCAACGAGATTTTTGCCACTCTGGAGACGGGCGACACTGTGGTGGTTTTCGAAGATGTGCTTTACTACGGCATCAAGAGCGACCCTTTGGGATTCTGCCGTCTGCAGCAGCTGTTGCTCAACCATGCTCGTCAGGGCGGAGTGGTGACGGTGGCCTATTACGACAACCACAGCAAAGCAAGTGCGGTGCCGTGGGCTTCGGTGTTCCACCGCATGGTGCTCGAAAGCCGCATAGCACAGCGTTATCTCTCCGAAATAAACGTCGAACGGCAGAAAAGAATCGACCAGATGGTTGAAAAAGCCCCTCAGGGCACTTTCGACAAAGAAGGAAGACAAAAGATGTTCGCCTATATCGACAGCTGTGTTACCGAGGAGTATTTTGCCAAAACTCGCGACAACGACCTCGAGGCCGCTCAGAAACTGGTGAAAGGCTATCTGTCGTTTAAGGACGCTTTGGTTGATGAGTCGGCAACCTCTCTGCTCTCCGACCTGCTTGTAAGCCGCATGTGCAACAACATTGACTCCATCATGCACCATTATCTGGAATATGGCCCCAATTCGGCCAAAAAGTCGGTAAAGGACATACATTTTTCCGACTACGAGAATATGTATATCGACATAACCGACTGCATTGTAGAGATTTATCGCTATCACGGCATAGAACTTATTCCTTTGAACGAGTATCTTACCATGAGTTGCTGGCTGATAAAACCGGTGAACAACAAACATTCGGTGAAATCCATTCTGGCCTTCCCCTCGAAGTATTCGAGCGACGAGATTGGCTTCTACTCGCAGGACGAGCTGTTTTCGGAGTACATCACCACCATACTGCAGGGTGTGCGCGGCGAGCTGAACGAAGAGAAAGAGCGTCCGTCGAATTTTTAGTATAAAGCAGTGATTTGTATAACAAAAAGCTGCGGCTCGGTTTCACCGAGCCGCAGCCTCTTATTTAATAATTATTTTCCTCTAAAAATCTCGCACAAGGCGGACAGATTTACCATTGTAGCGACTGCCATTGTACGAAGGATTGGTGCCTAAACGGAAGTACAAAATGTAAGTGTCGCTGTTATCGTAATACGTGGCCGACCAGTAGTAGCCGCTTTCACTTACTTCGTATACCAAAGTGTAAAAGCGTGAACCTGATGCAGGAAGGAATACGCAACCAGCATTCTCCAATGTAGTCCATGTGGCAAGGTTTATAACATTAGATGTATATGCGGCATTATAGATGTTGGTACTGTTCAAGGCATAAGTGGAATTGCTCCAGTTGTCGGGGACAATAATTAGTCCTGGCACTCCGTTTACCGTTGCCCTGGCATATCGTATGCCAGAGGCGGTCCTTCGGTTGTCGAAAAGATATACCCATTCATCTTTTGTAAGCGTTCGCCATGTGCCTGGGGCATCGGTTGTGGATGTCTTGGGATTGTAGATTGCGTTATATACGCCCCAGTCATAGTTGGTATTGGAGATATTGGTATCTCCGTCGCCATAATCGGAAGATGTTGTGCTTGTCATATACGGATATTTTTGATTATATCCACTTGTTCCCCAACCGAACAAGTCTATCCATCCAGAGTAGGAAGAGGATATGTTAGTGTTGCCAGAGCCAATGGTGTCCCACTGGTTGGGTGCAAAACGCCATGTGCCTGCTGCTGTGCCGCTGCCTGCAACAGTGTGGGTGGTGGCAGTGCTACCCCCGTTATTGGCACTCCACTGCAAATTTCCGGGAGAGAAAATAACGCTGTCGTTGGCACTTACAGAAAATGTATGAGAGCCTGCAGTGGTTATAGTGTCCTCATTGCCGTATGTTGTGCCGGCGTAGTTTGTGGCGTATGCACGGACATAATAGGTGGTTCTTGTAGTAAGTCCGGTTATACTACTTGTAAAGCTGCCGATATCCGAAGCATTTATGGTATGGCTGTTGTTTATGGTAGGATTGGGCAGGGTGTCCCAGCAAACGCCACGGGCATATACCACGGCACCGCCGTCGCTGGTAACATTGCCGCCGCTAACGGCCGAGGTGTCAGTAATATTGCTTGCCACGGTAGTGGTAACTGTGGGTGGCACGGCTACGGCGGTGTCGGCAACAAGGCGCACAGCACAACCTATATATCGAGTGTTAGTGTTGCCAGGGGTTACCACAGCGTTAGTGAATTTCGCATTGTATGCATTGTTGGTGTTGTTACGCATCGATGCCCAATAGGAGCCAGCAGAACCAACACCGTTTATTGTTGTGCCGGCACGTGTACCCGTTGCTGGTAGAAACACACAACCGACATTCTCCAACGTGGTCCATTGAGCTGCAGAGATAACATTACTTGTATATGCTGCATCAGTGGTGTTGGTGCTGTTAAGAGTATAAATGATGGTTCTCCAGTTGTCGGGTACAATTATGAGGCCACACACTCCATTAACTGTGGCTTTGGCGTAACGTATGCGCGAAGGGGTGTAGCGAGTGTTAAGGAGATATGTCCATTCGGCATAAGTAAGGGTACGCCATTTCCCGGGTGCATTGCCGCCGTTGGATATGGCATTGTACACTCCCCAGTCGGCATTGGCGTAGATGCCGGTAAGTGGGTTGTTGTATGCGCTTCCGTCGGTGGGGCCGTAGCCGTAACCTATGGAGCTTGTGTAGGGCGAAGCTGTGCTGTTGGAGCTGCTATACGGCTGGTAGAAATAGTTGCCGTTGTTCCAACCGCTTGTTCCCCAGCCGAATAAGTCTATCCAGCCACGATTGGAGCTGGAGATACTGTTATTGGCCGCGCCTATGGTGTCCCACTGGTTGGTGGCAAAGCGCCATGTTCCTGCCGCTGTGCCGTCGGCGGTGGCGTGTGTGGTGGCAGAGGAACCGCCGTTTTTGGCACTCCATTGCAGGTTGCCTTTCGAGAAAAACACCCCCTTGCCCGATGCAACAGTGAAAACACCCCTCAACGCACCCGAAGGCACGGCGGAAACAGTTATGGTATCCTCGTTGCTATAAGCTGTGCCGGCAGCGTTACTGGCGTAGGCGCGTACATAATATGTGGTTCCTCGGTTCAGTCCGGTGATATTGTTTACAAAACTGCCTGTGCCATAGCCGACAAGTGTATGGCTGTCGCTTATGGTAGGATTGTGGCTTGTGCTCCAGCAAACACCGCGGGCATATACAATTGCGCCGCCGTTGTTTGTTACTCTGCTGTCGCAATAGGCCGATGTGTCGGTAATATTTCTAAAGGTGTCGATGGTTACTGTTGGCAACGTTGCCGTGGCAGTATCTCTCACAAGACGGACCGATCGACCTTCGTAAACTACACCTCCACTATAAGGATTAACTCCGTTTGCGTTTAAATATAAATAGTGTGATTGGGATTGGAAGTAAAACGTTGTGGACCAATAGCCAGAACTAGCTTCAAAACCAGATCGAGTGCGTGTGCCAGCCGCCGGTAGAAAGGCAGCACCTGCATTTTCCAAGGTGTCCCACAGAACCGAGGATATGATATTGGCTGCATAAGACGCCCCGTCATCATTAGTGCTGTCGAAAGTGTGAATAGCGGAAATCCAATTGTCGGGCAAAATTATCAATCCAGGCACACCATTAACCGTTGCCTTTGCGAAAAGTTGTCCGGAAACGGTGTTGCGATTGAATAAAAGATATACCCATTCGTCTTTTGTAGGTGTGCGCCAAATACCTGGCACATCGGTAGTTAGGGTTTTGGGGTTGTATATGGAATTATACACGCCCCAGTCGTAATTGGCATTAGCACCAACGAGATTACTTGGCGGCATATTTGAGGATGGTCCGTAACCATAATAGTTATAGTTTTGATCAACGGGTGAAACAGTTCTGGAATATGGTTTGTAATTGGTATTGTAGATATCGCTTGGATAGTGCCAACCAGCTGTTGCCCAGCCAAACAAATCCGCCCAACCGGCGTATGACGAAGATAAATTCCTGTTGGCAGCTCCTATGGTGTCCCATTGGTTGGGAGCAAAACGCCATGTGCCTTCGCCCGTACCGCCAACCACGGTATGTGTTGTGGCTACAGAGCCACCTCCTGTGGCGCTCCACTGCAAATTGCCGGGCGAAAAATACACTCTGTTGCTGGCCGACACCGAGAACACGCCTTGTATGGTGCCATGCAGTATGTAGCGTGTTGTTATAGTATCCTCGTTGCCGTAGGCCGTGCCGACGGAGTTGGTGGCGTAAGCCCTTACATAATATGTGGTGCCGGGAGTCAAACCCGAAATATTGCTTGTAAAAGTGCCTGTGCCCGTGCCGTCGGAGGAGTGACTGCCATTTATTGTAGGATTGTGGCTGGTGTCCCAGCAAACGCCGCGGGCGGTAACAGCAGCACCGCCGTCGCTGGTAACATTGCCTCCGCTAACGGCCGATGTATCGGAGATATTGCTCGCCGCAGTGGTGGAAACTATGGGCAGATTGGCAAGTGCGGCAACAGTTATTTCGTTGCCGTAGGCCGTGCCGACAGAGTTTGTGGCGTAGGCCCTTACATAATATGTGGTGCCGGGAGTCAAACCCGAAATATTGCTTGTAAAAGTGCCTGTGCCAGTGCCGTCGGAGGTGTGGGTGTCGCTAATTGTAGGATTATGGCTGGTGCTCCAGCAAACGCCGCGGGCGGTAACAGCGGCACCGCCGTCGCTGGTAACATTGCCTCCGCTAACGGCCGACGTGTCGGTGATACCGCTGGCCGTGGTGGTGGCAACCGTGGGTGGAGTACGTGATATTACAGGGAAAATAAGAGTGAAATTTTGGCTTCCCGTCAGGGATTGCTGTATTACATTGCTTGTGGCAACCGAGCCGCTGAGGGTCGCATAGCCGGTTATTTTCATCATGTCGCCACTATGGAAAGGATTTGCCGAATGACGTTTCTCTACAATATTCCCGTTCCCTTTGTACGATATGCTGTTGCCAGAGCCCGTGCCGCGATTGAGCAGTTTTATGGTGCTGCGCCCCTGCGGGGTGGTGACGGCCAGAAGATAGACTTGCGGGTTTTGCAAACTCACTTCGAAGAGGTTGTTGCCTGCTTCGAGAGGCATTGTTCGTTCGGCGACTTTCTGTCCGGCAAGATTGTAAACCTGCATAATGGCCTCGCAACTTTGGGGCAGAGCCACGGACACGTTGGTTGCGCCATTGAAAGGATTTGGGTACGAAGCAATGTCGGCTGCACGGTTTTGCGCATCGGCAATGCCTGTTTGTGCGAAAGATAGCACTGTGTCGGGATATAGTACCGTTTCGCTCCACGAGCGGGTAATGTTTTGTACTTGTACCGAGTCCAAACGAATGTAGCTGTTGTCGGACTTAGTGCCGGTAAATCTCAATGTAATGTCCTGCGAAATAGCTGTAGCCGCAAGGCTTATCACAGCCAAAAGAGCAAATAATTTCCTCATAACTTGATTATTTTTGTTCGTAAATTGTTTTGCAAAGATACGATTTTTTTGTAAAAAGTGATCAGTGAACTGTGAAAAAGAGCGATGTTTTTTTTGTGAAGGTGTGAAAATGTGAAGGTGTGAAGAAGTTGAGAAACACATAAGTGAACTGTGTTCTGTGAACAGTGATAAGAGCATTGATTTGTCGATTAAAAAAGTTCCCCCTTTTCAAAGGTGGCAGTGGAATTCAACTTTCAACTTTCACTTTTCAACTAATATGTTAATGTAGCCGTAATATAAATACGCTGCGGCTCGGTTTCACCGAGCCGCAGCGTATTATTTATATTCCCGAAAAGGATTAGAATCCGAAAATATCGTCGATTTTCAGTTTCTTAACCTTGCCGAATTTGCCGAGGGCGTTGAAGTCCATCTCGCTCTCTTTGCCGAGTATCAGATAGGTCTTTTTCTGACCTTTGATGTATTTCTTCTGGAAATCGACGAGGTCTTTCATAGTAAGGTTGGGGTAGATCTGGTACAGTTGTTTGCCGAGGGGTTCTTTCCATCCCATACGCTCGCAGTTGAGGTAGCTGCCTATGATGCCCATTTTGGTGGTGCGGTTGGTGCGTATGTTAGAAATGAGGGCGTCCTTGGCAAGCTGGAAGTTGGCTTCGGACTGCGGCATGTCGCTGAAAAGCTCTTCGTATGCTCTCAAAGCGTCGAGCAGTTTGTCGTTCTGGGTGATGACGTTGGCGCTGTTGTAGAACCAGCCGTCCTTGCGTCCGGTGTTGGCGTAGTGGCTGCTGGCGCTGTAGGCGAGGCTGCGTTTCTCGCGCATTTCCTGGAACACGATGGCGTTCATCGAGCCGCCGAAATACTCGTTGAAGAGCTGCACCTGCGGCACGAGTTTGGCGCCGAATTTCTCGCCACGGAAATATTCGGTTACGTAGGTGTTTTTGGCATCGTAGTCAACAAACAGCACTTGGTTTTGTGTGGTGGCTAGCGGGTGGTGTATCTTGTTGGCGGGCACTTTTTTGGTGGGTTTTACGTTGTGCACGCGGTCGAGAACGCTCTTGAGTTCGTTCATCGACAGCGGTCCATAGTACAGCACTCGGTGCTTGTAGCCGAACAGTGATTTGATTTCGTTGACGAGCTGCTGCGAGTTGTAGGCGCGCAGTTGGGCGTCGGTTTCGGTGATGTCCTTTATATACTGTTCGCCGTAAATGCCGTAGCGGTTGAGGGCGCTGAAGCAGGCGCGCTGGTTGCTCTTGCTGTCGGTGCGGCTCTTGATGATACGTTCAACGAGGGCTTTGAGGGCTGCGTCGTTGGGCTGCACGTCGCTCATTATCTCTTCCACCAGACGCATGGCGAGTTCCATGTTTTCGGCCAAGCCGCTGATGTTCACCGTGATGGATTCGCTGCCGACGCTGAGGTTGTAGTTGCATGCCAATTTAAAGAACTCTTCGCGCAGCTGCTCGGCGGTGTGTTTGCTTGTGCCGAGATAGCTGAGAAGGTCGCTGGCAAGGTCGATGGTTTTGTTCACCGAGCTGCCGAACTCGAAACGGTAAACGAGGTTAAAAGTGGCGTTTTCTTCGTTCTTCACGTAAAGAATCTCGCTGCCGTTAGCGGTCTTGCCTTTCTGCATATCTTTCTTAAAATCGACAAACACAGGCTCGATAGGCTGCACTTTGGCTGCACTTTCCTTGATGCTGGTGAGGAACGGGCTTTCGTCGTCGCGGTTCACCTCGATGGGAGTGATGGCGGGTTTCACCACCTTGGTAACGGGGTCGGGAGTGCCCTGACGTTTGTAGATAACCACATAGTTGTTGTCTTTGAAAATGCGGTTGGCGAAGTCCACGATGTCCTGTTTGGTGATTTTTGAGAGCTCGTCGATTTCGTTGCACACATCACCCCAAGTGCGGTGTTCGACAAAGGCGTAGGCCATCTGGCTGGCGCGGCTGTCGTTGCTTTCGGCACGTTTCATGATGGAGAGTTTCTGGTTGTTGATGGCGGCTTGGAGCATCCATTCGTCGAACTGGCCTTTCTTTACTAGTTCTATCTGTTCCAGCAGCAGGTCTTTGAGCTGGTCGAGGGTCTGTCCTTTCACAGGGCGACCGCCGAGCATAAAGGCGGCGTAGTCGTTGAGGGTGTAGGTGCCGGCGTAGGCTCCGAGGCATTTCTGTTTCTGGTTGAGGTTAAAGTCGATAAGACCGCACTTGCCGTTGTTGAGGATGTTCTCGGTGGCTTCGGCAAGCAGGGCGTCGCGGCTGCCGTTGCCCTCGTTGATGCGGAAGGCGATGGTGAGGTTCTCGGGGTCGAGACCGGTGATGGTACGTGTTATGGGGCTGGTGATAGGCTGTTCGGCAACTTTGGTGAATGTGGGAACGTTGCCGGGTTTCCAGCATCCGAAATATTTGTCGATGATTTTGATGGCTTCGTCGGGGTCGAAATCGCCGGCCATCGAAATGCACATATTGTTAGGCACGTAGTAGGCGGTGTGGTACTCACGTATGTTGCGCATCGAGGGGTTTTTCAGGTGCTCGATGGTGCCGATGGTGGTCTGCGAACCGTAGGGGTGGTTGGGGAACAGGGCTGCCATCATAGTCTCGTTGGAACGACGGCCGTCCTGTGCCATGCCTATGTTTTTCTCCTCGTAAACGGCTTCCAACTCGGTGTGGAAAAGACGCAGCACAAGATTCTGGAAACGGTCGCCCTGCACTTTGGCCCAGTTTTCGAGCTGGTTGGCGGGAATGTTCTCAACGTACATGGTGTAGTCGTTGGAGGTGAAGGCGTTGGTGCCGTTGGAGCCGATGGCGGTCATCGATTTGTCGTACTCGTTGGCGATGGCAATCTGCGAGGCGAGGTACGAAAGACTGTCGATCTTATGGTAGATAGTGGCTCGTGTGGCGGGGTCGTCGAACATACGGTAAGCCTCGTAGAGGTCCTCGATTTTCTGGATGTAGAACGACTCTTTCTCCCAGTCTTTGGTGCCGAGCTGGTGGCTGCCCTTGAAAAGCATGTGCTCCAGATAGTGGGCAAGGCCGGTGGTCTCCTTGGGGTCGTTTTTGGAACCGGCGCGCACTGCTATGTAGGTCTGGATACGCGGGGCGTTCTTATAAACGCTCATAAACACTTTAAGTCCGTTGTCCAAGGTGTATTCGCGCACCTGCAACGGGTCGTTGGGATAGGTCTTGTACTGGTACTTCTGTGCTATGGCCGAAGTGGAAAACAGCGTCACGGCAACGAGAAGCCCGAAAAAGAATTTTACTTTTCTCATTGTTTTACAGATGTTTATTTTATTACTTGTTGATTTCAATTATATGCAAAGATACGAAATTTTAGTGAATAGTGATGAGTGATTGGTGATTAGTGATGAAGAAAGGTTCAGTGAACCTTTCGATAGCACAAAGTGCGGAGAACAAATTAGTGATGTGAAGGCGTTAAGGTGTTAAGATGTGAAGGCGTTTAATTGTTTAAATGTTTAGTTGTTTAACTGAGAACTGAATACTGCCAACTGACCACTAATTTTCAACTTTCAATTTTCAATTCCCAAAGTTGAGTATTTCTCGCCGTAAAGCAGGTGCTGTTGCAGGAAATCGGTGGGGTATTCCACACGGTAGTCCACCACTTTGCCGCTCTGCTCCACTGGCACTATTTCGGGATTTAGGAATCCGCCGTAAGGCTTGAGGTTCAGCGCTTTGTAGCGTTCAAGCACCTCTTTGTGAAGGTCGAGATCTATCTTTACTCCGTAGGTCTCCACCATAGCCTTGCCGGCGGCGTAGTCGCCTTCCGACTTGATGCGCTGTATTTCGGCCAGCAGCCGTCCGAACAGGGTGCGCAGTTTCTGGTAGTCGTTGATAACGAAATAGGTCTTGCCGTCTTTGCTAACACGTCCTATCACGTTGTCGGTACGCCCTTGCTCGAAGCACCACTGCGCAATGAGTTTGCGGTCCTGCATGTGCGATTCGGTAACCTTGTCGCCCAACTCTATGCGTGTAAGCTGTGTCATAAGGCCGTTGCGGATAAAGCCGCTGTATTCGGCTTTGAAAGCTTGGTCGTCGGGCAGTATGCCGAGGTCGATAAGTTTCTGGTCGGCAAGGTAATAGAGTCCGAAGAGGTCGGCGCGGGCCTCCTCCAGCGTGGAGGCGTACTCCTTGAGGGCGTTGGGGTTGGTGGTGGGCAGCAGCTGTCCCGAGCCGTGGCCGAGACACTCGTGAAGGTCGGTGTGGAGCACGTCGGTGAGGTCGCCGTAGGTCTTGCAGAGGTCAACCTCGTCCTGCGTGTAGGCGAACTCCTTGAGCACGCTATTGGGCGACTCCTTGGCGGCTTTGTTGTAAGCGTCGATAAGGTTGGTGATAGTTACCGACTTGGAGCCGTGTTCCTTGCGAATCCAGTCGGCGTTGGGCAGGTTGATGCCGATAGGCGGAGTGGGGAAACAGTCGCCCGCAAGGGTGGTGACGATGATAGCCTTGGCGGAGACGCCCTTGCACTCTTTTTTCTTGAAACGCGGGTCCACAGGCGAATGGTCCTCGAACCACTGCGCGTTGGAACTGATGAGGTTGGTGCGACGTGTGGCCTCGCGGTCTTTGTAATCAACCACAGCCTCCCATGTGGCCTTGATGCCGAGGGGGTCGGTGTAAGTCTCTATAAATCCGTTCACAAAGTCGATAAATGAGGTGTTGTCCTCTACCCAAGCGATATTGTATTCGTCCCACACGTGCAAATCACCTGTGCTGTAGTATTTTATGAGTAGGTCGGTATAATGGCGCTGGGTGCTGTTCTCGGCGGCAGCGTTGGCCTTGCGGAGCCAGAAAACGATTTTCGACAAGGCGTTGCCGTACATGCCTCCGATGCGGTACACCTCCTCCGACAACTTGCCGTCGGCTTTGACGAGACGCGAGTTGAGGCCGTACGAGAGAGGCTTGTCGTCGTCGGGATTGTAGAACTGGGCGTAGTATGCCTCGGCTTCGGCTTGCGACACGCCTTGGTAAAAGTTCACCGACGAGCCGGTTACGTTGTCGCTGCCCTGCTCCGAGCTACGCCGCATGGGATAGAGGTCTTTGTCGAAAATGATGGGAAGCACGAACTCCTTAAACTCGGCAACAGATTTTCCGTCAAGGAGTTGCGAAACATCGCTATTGTCTATCAAGTTGGCGAAATACTCCTTAGGTACATCGGGTAGGAACTTGCCCTCGCCGTAGTGGTGATGGATGCCGTTGCTGAAAAAAACACGTTTGGCATAGACCACAAAGTCTTGAAAATCGGCACACTGCCTGTCGCCGGAATAGGTTTTGAGTATGGCCTCCAAGGTTTTGCGCACCAGCAGGTTGTATTTAAAATTCTGGTCGAAGATGATGTCGCGGCCGTACTTGGCGGCTTCGCCGAGACAGTAGAGGTATTCCTTCTGCCGCAGCGTGAGGGTGTCCCATCCGGGAATGCGGTAACGCATCACCTTGAGGTCGGCAAATTCATCTACAAGATATTTAAAATCAGGCTCCTGTGCAGGATTGGGGTTGGCGGTTTGTTCGGGTGTCATACTATTATTATATTGTGAAAATATAATAACGCAGAAAACGGCGCTGTTATTACAATCTGCACAACAAAAATAATTTTTCCGCACCACGTTTGTTTTTCCGAAAAAATATCCGTAACTTTGCAGTCGCAAAATGCAATTGTTTAATACATTATAAAACACCGAAAAACTATGACACCAAAGAAATTATTTCTGCCGTTGGCGGCTGCCCTTGCACTTCTCCTCACGTCGTGCAATAAGGAGTTCCACCAGTATCTCGTGATAGAGAACGGCACTTCGGACACGCTGAGGATTGCCGTTTCGGAACGCGGACAGCGCAATATCGGCGACGTTTCGCGTAGCCACAGCACCAGAAGCAAGGTGCTCGCGCCCGACGAGCTGTTCCTCATCTACGACGAACTCGACGACGGCCACATGCCAAGCGAGACTATCGACGACGTGGATCCGCGACTTTACGACATTTTGCTGAGAGAACAGGAGTTTTACAACGTTCGCGCCTACCGCCACGACACCTGCATAGCCATCTGGGAACACCCAGGGGAGTCTGTGTTGTCGAGCCATCCCGACGGACATCCCTACTATGCCGAGTTCAATAGCTTCTACAACCGCTGCTCTTGGCGAAAGACCACTTCGCCAACGGCATATACCTTCACCTTTACCGTGAAGGAAGAGAATTATTACCACAAAATTGATTATTTTAAGAAATAAAGCCATGAAACACAATATTTTAAAGACAATTGTCGGCACCATGATGCTGTCGTTTATGTTTATGTCGTTCCAATGCGGCGAGGAAGAAGAAATGCCACCCCTTGAACCGAGCACCACTTTCGTTCTGGACAACCACACCTACGACACTTTGAGAATAACTTTGACAGCCTCCGAGAGCGGCCGCGCCGGAAAACGCTTCGACGTGCGTCCTTTCTCGAAATATATGTTCGAAACAGAGATTAAGAACGAACCTTATAACGATGAAATAGAGCTGCTTACCGACTACCTCGACGGCTGGGACACAGTGCGTGTGATCGTCAAAGGAACGGAAAAATTGAAGTTTTCAGGCCCCTCTTTCGACGGTGCCGATGACGAGCATACCTTTTTCAACCGAAACTCGTGGGAGTACTTCAAACACAGAAACGACTACGAACAAAGCCGCTATACCTACAAAATTTTGAAGGCGGATTTTGAATAAAATAGACGCACGTCAGTGCGTCCTAGCATTCACACGCAATTCCGTGGTCGTTTTTTTTACAAAAATTACCGAAAATTATCCATTAATTTTTTCGGACGCACGCGGTGCGTTTTTATGCCAGTCCTACGGACTTCTAAATGGAATGTGCTGCATTTTAAGCAGGGTTTTACAACCCTGCCTGTATTATGTCAGTCCTACGGACTTTGGACATGACCAATCAGCCCCGTAGGGGCGGCATACTATAGGCAGGTGGCGTAAGCCCCTGCAAACATAGGTTATGAAATACAATATGAACCCCCAGCGGGGGTGGCATAATTTATGAATAATTCGTGGCAATTCATGTTTAAAAAGAACACGGAAAATTTTTCCGTGTATTTCGTCTTTTTCGATGTTGAAAATAATTGCTTTAGAGATGTAATTGTTCTCCGCCTTCGGCTATCGAATCATTCACTGAATGATTCTTCACCCCTTCGGGGGTGGCATAATTTATGAATAATTCGTGGCAATTCATGTTCACAAAAAAAGGGGCGAAAAATTTTTCGCCCCTACATATATTTTAATTGTCAATTGTTCATTGTCAATTGTCAATTGTCAATTAAATCCGAATTATTTTCCTTCCGTTTTCGAAATCATCTTGAAAACTCCGTCCTTGAAAATCCATTTGGTCTCGGTGGAGGATTCGTTGTTGTCGGGGATTTCTATCTCGTCGATGTTCGACATGTCTTCGTTGAGCTGCTGTTCGTAGCTGCGGTCCTCGAAGGTCTCGCTCAAATCGAGCAGGTACGAGCTGTCGCTCTGTTTGGAGATGCTCAGCTGCGAATAGGCGTTGTAGCAGGCGGGTTTCATAAGCTCGTCATAGGCCGTCCATCCCCCGTCGCCGCCTTGGGGGTTGCGGTATGGATTCTCGTAGTCGCAGAAATGCCAGAAAAGCATGTCGTTTGACTGCATCAGACGGAAAATGCCCATAACGGTCTGGTATTCCATATCGCCGCTGTCTTCGCCCTCTTCGAAAAGGTATCCGAGCATATTGTAATGCAGCGGGAACCATCCGAAACGCAGCTGGGGCATCTTGGGCATTATACCGTTTTCCGATTTCTTGGCCTTGCCCTCGCCGGTGGTCTTTATCTGCTTTCCGGTGAGGAAATTGTACGATATGTCGTAATGCTCCTTTTTGTGACGGTCTTTCTTGCCGCCGATAAGGTAGAAATCGCCGTCCTGGAAACGGAACAGGAACACGTCGGTGCCGTCGTCGTAGGCGGGACTTTCGATACGCACCACGCCTTTGTCGGTAACTGTTATCTTGCTGTTTTCCGACACTGAGGCGTCGTAGGCGCGAAACAGGGTGTAGCCGCCCTGCGCGTTGCCGAAATAGAAGGCGAAGTCGGTGCCGTCGCCCACATCGGTATAATCTTGATTTACAGCGATTACGAGGTCTTTTTTGCCGTCCTTGTCGAAATCTCCCTGAGCCGAAATCATCGATTTGCTTTTCTTGGTGTAAAGTTCGGCAGGGGTTTTGCCCGACTGCTTGAAATTCTGTGCGTTAACACCTTCGGTGATTGCCAATGCAAAAACGAGGGCAATGGTCGCGAAAACTATGCGTGGTGTATGTGTGTTCATAATAATGGATTTTTAATTGAATATGATGGTTGTGTTATATGTCAGATAATCAGCAGGGTAGGGGGGTGCAGTCGTCAGGCTTTCTCCATGTTTCTGCGGTAGGCAGTCATGGTGTTCATCAGCAGCGACACGCGTGTCATAATGCCCACGCCGCCTGGCACGGGGGTTATGAAGCTGCATTTGGGTGCCACGTGCTCGAAATCCACGTCGCCGGTGATGTAGTAGCCTTTGGGGTTGGTGGGGTCGTCAACACGGTGTATTCCCACGTCGACCACCACGGCGCCTTCCTTCACCATGTCTTCGGTAACGAAATGGCGTTTGCCTATTGCCACCACAAGGATATCGGCCTGCAGGGTGAGCTCCTTGAGGTTCTGTGTGCGGCTGTGGCAGAGGGTTACGGTGCAGTTGGCGTTGGAGGCGTTGCGCGAGAGCATGTTGGCCATGGGCGTTCCCACTATGTTGCTGCGGCCTATCACCACGCAGTGTTTGCCCGATGTTTCGATGCCGGTGCGTTCGAGCAGAGTCTGTATGCCGTAGGGCGTGGCGGGCAGGAAGGTGGGCATTCCGAGCACCATCTTGCCCACGTTAACGGGGTGGAAACCGTCCACATCCTTGTCGGGATTGATGGCGTTGATGACGTTGTTTTCGTTGATATGCTTGGGCAACGGCAGTTGCACTATAAAGCCGTCAACGTCGGGGTCGTTGTTGAGAAAATCCACCACTCCAAGCAGCTCTTTCTCCGACATCGTTTCGGGATAGCGGTAAACGGAGGAGGTGAATCCCACGCTGTGGCTGTCCTTTTCCTTGGAGGCCACGTAGGTCTTGCTGGCGGGGTCCTCGCCCACCAGTATCGCTGCCAGATGCGGAGGACGCATCCCTTTTTCGGTGTTCAGACGTACTTCGTTGGCAATCTCGTCTTTTATCTGTGCGGCTATTGTTTTGGCGTCAATTACAACTGTCTTCATATCAAAAAGTTATATTTTTTTTGGTTATCTCTTTCTCCGGGTGAAGTTTTGAAGGCTTTTGCTGCCTTTGTTGCTCACCATTTTCATCATTTTGCGGGTGTCCTCGAACTGTTTTATCAGCCGGTTCACCTCCTGAATGGTGTTGCCGCTGCCTGCTGCTATGCGCATTTTGCGGCTGCCGTTGAGCACCGAGGGGTGGCGGCGTTCGTAAGGTGTCATCGAGCCGATGATGGCCTCGATGTTCTTGAAGGCGTCGTCGCTGATTTCCACGTCCTTGGTGATTTTCGACATTCCGGGAATCATCCCGATAAGGTCTTTCATGTTGCCCATTTTCTTCACTTGGTTTATCTGGGCGATGAAATCCTCGAAGTTGTATTCGTTTTTGACGATTTTCTTGGAGAGTCGTCGTGCCTCCATCTCGTCGTACTGTTCCTGCGCGCGTTCCACAAGGGTTACGATGTCGCCCATGCCGAGTATGCGGTTGGCCATACGTTCGGGGTGGAACACGTCGAGGGCGTCCATTTTCTCGCCCACACCGACGAATTTGATGGGCTTGTCCACCACATAGCGGATGGTGAGGGCTGCACCGCCGCGGGTGTCGCCGTCGAGTTTGGTGAGCACCACGCCGTCGTAGTCCAGACGGTTGTTGAAGGCCTTGGCGGTGTTCACCGCGTCCTGACCGGTCATCGAGTCGACCACGAAGAGCGTCTCCTGCGGGTTGAGGGCTTTCTTGAGGTTGGCAATCTCGTTCATCATCTCCTCGTCCACTGCCAAGCGTCCGGCGGTATCGACGATAAGCACGTTGATGTTCTTGAGTTTGGCCTCCTTGAGGGCGTTTTGGGCTATCTGGATGGGATTTTTGTTCTCCGGTTCGGAATAAACTGGTGCGCCCACCTGTTCGCCCAGCACGTTGAGCTGTGTGATGGCTGCAGGACGGTAAACGTCGCAGGCTGTGAGCATTACGGTCTTTCCGCGTTTTGTCTTCAGGTGGTTGGCCAGCTTGGCGCAGAAGGTGGTCTTACCGGAGCCTTGCAGACCGGCCACCAGAACTATGGCGGGACTTCCCTTGATGTTGATGTCGATGGCCTCTTCGCCCATCAGCTTGGTGAGCTCGTCTTTCACGATTTTCACCATCAGCTGTCCGGGTTCGATGGAGCCTATCACATTGCGTCCCAGCGCTTCGGCTTTCACCTTGTCGGTAAACTCCTTGGCGATTGGGTAGCTAACGTCGGCGTCGATAAGGGCACGACGCACCTCTTTCACCGTCTCGGCGATGTTTATGTCGGTTATCGAGCCTTTTCCTTTCAGCACTTTGAAGGCTCTTTCCAGTTTCAGACTTAAATTTTCAAACATTTCTTACTGCCTATTTTTTTGCAAAAATACGCTTTTTTTGCGAGATGGAAAAGTTTTATTGTCCACAATACTTTATTTTTGTGTGTAATATCTTGTAAAACAATATTTTATATTATATAAATAATAAATATGTACCCGTACTAATAAAATAATGCAATATTTTTGAGAAAAAAACGTAACCTTTTTTGAAAAAAAACGAAAAAAAGCGATTGAACCGAGAAAGTTTTTTTTCATTACGACTACTAATATCGGTTCAGTCAAAATTGAAGTAAAGATATGAAGCAACTAAAGATAAATGTCTCCTACACGGAACGCAGTCAGGACAAGGCTTTCGACAAATATTTGCAGGACATCTGCAGCGAGAAGCTGCTCACTCCCGACGAGGAGGTGCGTCTGGCACAGAAAATCCGCGAAGGCGACGAGGAGGCGTTGGACAGACTTATCAAGGCCAACCTCAGGTTTGTGGTGTCCGTGGCCAAGCAGTACCAGAACCAAGGCCTGGCGCTGCCCGACCTTATCAACGAAGGTAACATCGGGCTTATCAAGGCCGCAAAACGTTTCGACGAGACACGTGGATTCAAGTTCATATCTTACGCTGTTTGGTGGATCCGCCAGTCGATACTGCAGGCCATTGCCGAGAACTCGCGCATAGTGCGTCTGCCGTCGAACCAGCTGGGAATTCTCAACAAAATAAAGAAAGAAATTTCGCGTCTGGAGCAGAAACTGGAACGTCCGCCGTCGGAAGCGGAGATTTCGGAACATCTGGACATGCCTATCGAGAAAATCAAGAGCATACTCGAAAATTCGGGACGCCATATCTCCATCGACGCGCCGCTGGCCACCGACGAGGACACCAACTATATCGACGTGATGCCCAACGAGGACACCCCCGACACCGACGACAACCTGTTGCACGAATCGCTCTCGACAGAGATAGAACGCTCGCTCTCCACCCTCGGCGACACCGAGCGCGGGGTGCTGAAAATGGTTTACGGCATCGGCTATCCGCACCCGCTCAGCCTCGACGAGATTGCCATCAAGTTCAACCTCACCCGCGAGCGTGTGCGTCAGATAAAGGAAAAAGCCCTGAAACGCCTGCGCCAGAGCACCAAGAGCAACAACCTCAAACCCTATCTGTAAACCGAGAGTCGCCGCTCAATCATCAAGTAAAAAATAGAATTTCCAACACCGAGGAATTGACTATATATGAAACAGTTAAAGATAATACCGTCCATCACCAACCGCGAGGATAAGTCGCTGGACCATTATTTGCAGGACATCTGTAGCGAAAACCTGCTCACCCCCGACGAGGAGGTGCGTCTGGCACAGAAAATCCGCGAGGGCGACGAAGAGGCGCTCGACAAACTGGTGCGCTGCAACCTGCGTTTCGTCGTTTCGGTGGCCAAGCAGTACCAGAACCAAGGGCTGTCGCTGCCCGACCTTATCAACGAGGGCAACCTCGGTCTGATAAAGGCCGCCAAACGTTTCGACGAGACACGCGGTTTCAAATTTATCTCATACGCCGTGTGGTGGATTCGCCAGTCGATACTGCAGGCCATCGCCGACAACTCGCGCATGGTACGCCTGCCTTCCAACCAGTTGGGAGTGCTTAGCAGGATTAAAAAAGAGGTGGCACGTATGGAACAGGAACTGCAACGCACACCCTCCGACACCGAAATTTCGGAATACCTCGACATCCCTGTGGAGAAAATACGCAGTGCGCTGAAAATCTCCAGCCGTCCCATCTCCATCGACGCTCCCCTCGCCACCGACGAGGATACCAACTATATCGATGTGATGCCCAATGAGGACACCCCCGACACCGACGACGGACTGCTGCACGAATCGCTCGCACAAGAGATAGAAAGGACGCTCTCCACCCTCGGCGACACCGAACGCGGAGTGCTTAAGATGATTTACGGCATCGGATATCCTCATCCGCTGAGTCTCGACGAGATTGCCGCCAGCTTCGACCTTACCCGCGAACGTGTGCGACAGATTAAGGAAAAAGCCCTGAAACGTCTGCGTCAAGGCACCAAGAGCAAAAATTTGATACAATACTTGTAGTAGTTCGGAGATTTTTGTACGACGTAACTAATTTTGATATAAAAAATAAGAGACGATGTAAGCATCGTCTCTTTTTTTTGTTGGTTGGGGGAGGGGACTCTTAATCGAACACCCTTAAAATTTCGTTGCAATCACGCGTTGCGTCGTCGCTGTTGAGCAACACTCCCGACAGTGCAATGCCGTATATCCCCGTCTGTTTCAGCGCGTTGAGGTCGGCAGTGGTGATGCCGCCTATGGCATAGACGGGCACCGTCTTGCCCTGCTGTTGCAGGATGTCGGTAAGATTGGCGTAACCCTCCAAGCCCAGCACTGGAGCGAGGTTTTTCTTGGTCTCCGTGTAGCGGAACGGCCCCACGCCAAGGTAGTCGGCGCCGTCGGCAATGGCTTTCAGCGCGTCGGCAGGGGTGTTGCAAGTGGCACCGAGCAGGAAACGGCTGCCGGTTATCTTCTTGGCTTCGGCCACGGGGATGTCGTTTTTGCCCACATGCACGCCATCGAAAAGTCCCGTCTCCAGCAGGTGTATGCGGTCGTCGACGGTAAGCAGGGCGGCTTTCGCGTCACAGAGGGGACGCAGCCTCTCCGCCACGGCAAGGACTTCTTCATCGGAGTTTTCTTTCATACGTAACTGAATGAAACGTAGTCCGTTGTCGAGAGCCAGCCGAGCCGAGTCGAGGTAGCCGTAACGCTCGTTGTGGTGGGTGATGAACATCGCCTGCGGCAACGCCCACAGGTCGCCCACCGAGGCACAAGCCGAGAAGCCTATCTCCTGCAGAAGAGCTATCTTTCCGCGCGTTACGCCGCCAAGGGCCACGGCTTTGTCGTTCAGAATGCCGTCGGCGAAAGCCTTTTTCAGAACGTCCACCGAAAAGGCCGAGGCGTAGCCCTGCTTGCTCACCGAGTCGAAGACGGGAGAGAGAAAACAGTAGGCACACTGCCCTTGTTTTTCGGCAAACTCCTCGATGCTGTGGCACGAGGCCGACACACGTTTTCCTTCCAAGCCTTTGGCCAACACTGGGTTGCGACCGTTGAGGTGCACTCCGCCAACGCCCATCTCCACGGCAAGGTGGTGGCAGTCGTGCAGCGAGAGACGCTCACGCACGTCGGCGGGGAAAGCGGTGAGGTAGTCGCGCAGTTGGGCTTCCGTTAACTGCGGCTTGCGGATGTGGAAATACTGCACCGATCCGCTGCGGAGCCACGCCGTGATACGTTGCTGCTCGCGGAAAACCGTCTGCTCGGGGGTTATTCCTATCCTCCGCATGTGGCACGGATTATGGTTACTTTGTCGCCCTCCATCAGCTGACGTGAGGCGTAGTCGGCGGGAGTGAGCACGTCCATGCCCACGGCGATGGCCGCCCCGTCGCTTTCGCGGAGGTTCATAATGTCGCACAGAGCCTTCACCGTGCAGCCCTCCGGCACAATCATTGTCTTGTTGTTTACTGTGATTTTCATAGGATTGTTTTTTTATAACCTTTTGATATAATTATGAATTTGCATTTTTATTGGTTATCTCTTCCGCAATCAGTTCAGCCTGTTTCAAA
>JAEENM010000099.1 GCA_016283745.1 Bacteroidales bacterium
ATTTTATATAGATGCAGTCCTCGGTGGCACTGGCAATGCCCGTAGTAGTGCTGTGTATCGTAATTTTTACGTTGGCCGGAAGGTTGGCCACCAGCACCGACTGGTTGAGTGCATCGTCGGCCTGACCACCACCGCCTCCACTTCCGCCGCCGTTATTTCCGCCGCCGTTTTCTTCCGTTGTCCCGCCGGCAGTCTCCGGCTCGTTGTTGCACGACATAACGATTGCCGCACCCACAAGCGTGGCCATAAGTGCCAAAAGTCTGATTTTTCTCATAGTTTTCTCTGTTTAAATGAATGAACTCCTATTATATTAATGTACAAAGATAAAAACTCGGCCGGAGTTGCCATTGTGGCTTTGCCTTTACCCAATACAAAATTATCATAAAAAAATTTTATTTCCAAATATTTTTCGCAGGTTAATATATATATATGTGTATATCAACAAGTTACAAAACATATATTTTTTAACAGCATCATAAAACAACAACGTTTTCCTATCTTAACAACACTCAAAGAGACAATTTTTTCAATGGCAAACCAAGGTGAAAAAAATATCGCCAACCAACCGTTTTTTTTGTGTAAAAAATACACTAAATTTGACAAAAAGCCGAAAATTTTGTCTCAAAAAACACCCCAAAAACCTATTTTTCTCGAAAAAAAATGCAAAAATTTACAATTGATTATCAATGCGTTATAAAATTTGTGTAAAAATAACGCAAAAATATTTGGTGGGAATCAGAAAAAGATGTAATTTTGCGTCGAAATTACACAAATAAAAAATTAAACGAAAAATGGAAGAACAGAAATACACCTACCAATACCCCCACCCTGCCGTGGCAACGGACTGTGTGGTGTTCGGGTTCGACGGAAAGAAACTGAAGGTGCTCCTTATCCGTCGCGGCGTGGAGCCGTTCAAAGGCCTATGGGCTTTCCCGGGAGGCTTTATGCGTATGGACGAGACCGCCGAACAGTGCGCCCTGCGCGAGCTTGTGGAGGAGACCGGCCTCGAGCTAACCCAGATGAAACAGCTGGGTGTCTTTTCCGACATCGACCGCGACCCGCGCGAACGCGTCATATCCGTGGCTTTCTACGCCTTGGCCAAAAGCTCCGAAGTGCGCGGCGGCGACGACGCTGCCATTGCACAGTGGTTCGCCATCGACGACGTGCCGCACCTCGCCTTCGACCACGACTACATACTGCGGCAGGCCATGCGCAAAATCAAGGAGGACATACATTTCGAGCCGGTGGGCTTCGGCCTTCTCGACGAGGAGTTCACCATCGCCGAACTGCAACGACTCTACGAGGCAATACTCGGTGTGCATTTCGACCGCCGCAATTTCCACAAGAAACTGCTGCAGACCGGAATCCTCGAAGAGGTCGAAGAGGATGACGACGTGGTGGCTGAGAAAAACGCACCCTCGTACTACGGCCAGCACAACGAGATGAAGACGATGGAAATCGACGCTCTGTTCGGAGGAGTTCCGAGACACTTGACGAAGAAAATGTTATCGTTTGTAGGCAAAGAGCCAAGCGCTTCCGAGCCGAAACCCGAAAAAGGCACTCCCGGACGCAAGGGCAAGCTCTTCCGTTTCAAAAAAGACAAATACGACAAACTGAAAGAAAACAACGAATTCCGTCTGGAATTTTAAAACCAATCATTAACCATTAAAAAACTTAAAATTATGACAACACAAGACAACAAAAATCAGGGAATTTACACCGACAACGGCAAACAGAAAATCATAAACTTGATAATTTTGGACAAAAGCGGCTCTATGGGCAGCATAGCAGGTGCCGCCATCATGGGTTTCAACAAAACCATCGAAGGCATACGCGAAGCTCAGGAACGCTACAAGGACACACAGGAGCATTACGTTTCGCTGCTCACTTTCTGCGACTGCGCCAAGACTTATGTTTACGAAAACGTGCCTGTGGCCGAAGTGGCACAACTCACCTCACGCGACTACCGTCCCTGCTGCTGTACACCGCTCTACGACGCCATGGGAATAAGCCTCAGCCGCTTACTTGGCCAGATACAGAATCTGCCTAACGCCACCGCCGCTGTAACCGTCATCACCGACGGCCTTGAAAACTCCTCTCACGAATACTCCGGCAGGGACATCAAAGCGCTGGTGGAACGTCTGCAGAACGAAGAGGGCTGGAATTTCGCCTACATCGGCACCAACCAGGATGTGGAAGCCGCTGCAGCATCCATCTCCATCAAACAAACCATGTATTTCGAGGACACCGCAGAGGGCATGAACGAGGCTTGGGAAAAAGAACGCAAATCAAAAAGTCGTTTTTTCCACAGATTGGATGCTATGCGGTTTAATGTGGCAGGAATGTCGGCAGCGGAAAAGAAAATGGCCTATGCCGCAATGAACAGTTCAAGCAAAAACTACGAGGAAATCAGCGAATACTCACACCGTTTCACGCCAAACCACATCGACAGTCTGAAACCCAATCAGATATTCGTGTTCGGCAGCAACTCGGCTGGAGCACACTACGGCGGTGCGGCACGTACAGCTGTGGAGAAATTCGGCGCCATCATGGGACAGGGCGAGGGCCTGCAGGGACGGAGCTACGCCATACCCACAATGGGAACGATGGGCGAGACAGAAGTCGCAGTGCAGAATTTCATCGCTTTCGCCAAACAGCACCCCGAACTCACTTTCCTTGTTACACAAATTGGCTGTGGCATAGCTGGTTACACCCCTCGCGACATCGCTCCGCTGTTCATGCAGGCCATCCATGTGGAAAACATCTGGCTGCCGAAAGAATTTTGGAACGAACTGATATAACAGAAACCACCTTTAAAACTTTACAGCAATGTTAGGAGCAATAATTGGCGATACCGTGGGCTCGGTGTACGAGTTCAACAACATCAAAACGACGGATTTCCCGTTTTTCTCACCCGGCAGCAACTACACCGACGACAGCGTTATGACCATAGCCGTGGCCGAGTGGCTGCTCACCGACGTAAACCACTCCATCGACACTCTGGAGAAATGCATGGTGGACATCGCTCGGCAATACCCCTGTCCCAAAGGCGGTTACGGCGGCAGTTTCTTCGATTGGCTGTTCCATCCCGAATACCTGATCGACTACGATGACAAAAGAATAAGTACGTTCATCACTTTGGAGGAAGCTCTTAAAAAATTAAACGCAAGCAAAACCGAGGCTCCAAAACGCAAGCCCTACAACTCGTGGGGCAACGGCTCGGCCATGCGCGCAAGTGCCGTGGGCTGGATGTTCGACACTCTTGAAGAAACCGAGCGGGTGGCGAAAATTTCGGCCGAGATAACCCACAACCACCCCGAAGGTATCAAGGGGGCGCAGGCCACCGCGGCGGCGATATTCCTGGCCCGCACAGGCAAAAGCAAGGTGGAGATACGCAACTATATCTCAACAACCTACGGCTACGACCTTGCCCGCACCTGCGACGACATCCGCCCGGTGTACCATTGGGAGTCTTCGTGTCAAGGCACTGTGCCCGAGGCTATTGTGGCGTTCTTGGACAGCACCGATTTCGAGTCGGCGATACGACTGGCCGTCTCCCTCGGCGGCGACAGCGACACCCTTGCCTGCATCACCGGCGGCATTGCCGAGGCTTTCTACAAAAAAATACCTGCCGAGATTGCCAAGGAGATGTGGAGTAAGTTGCCCGAAAAATTCAAAGAAATTATAAAAAGTGTGGAAAGTCGCTCCGACTATCGTCTCCCCGACGATTTGGACGACAAAACAATCCCTTGCTGACGGTCCGGACACCTCGGCAAAAAAACAAGGGGATGTGACTTTCGCCGCATCCCCTTAATTATGAAAAAGTCCAAATTTATCCTTTGTAGAAAGGCATGCGAACTACGACGGCTTTGAGCAGTTTCTCGCGGATTTTGATGTAAATCTCGGTGTCCTTTTTAGAGAAAGCCGATTTTACGAGAGCTGTGCCGATGTTTTTTCCTGTCGAGGGCGAGGGGCAACCGCTGCGCACCTGACCGATAACGTTGCCTTCAGCGTCGCACACTTCGTAGCCGTTGCGGGGGATACCGCGGTCGATCATCTCGAAACCGACGATTTTCTTCTCCACGCCGTTGGCTTTCTGAGCCTCGAAAATGTCGCGGTTGATGAAGTTGTTGCCGTCAACGAATTTGGTGATCCAGCCGAGACCGCCTTCGATGGGCGAAATCTCGTCATCTATTTCGTGGCCGTAGAGGCAGAAACCCATCTCCAGACGGAGGGTGTCGCGGCAGCCCAGACCTGCGGGCATGATACCGAATTCTTTGCCAGCTTCGAACACTGCGTCCCAAACTTTCTGGGCATATTTCACAGGGATGTAGATTTCGCATCCGCCTGCGCCGGTGTAGCCGGTGGTGGAGAAAATCACGTTCTCAACGCCTGCGAAGGTGATAATCTGGAAAGTGTAGTATTCCATGTCAACCACGTTGGCAGCAGTGAGTTTCTGCATAGCTTTCAGTGCGTTGGGGCCCTGAACGGCGAGCTGTGCCCACTGTTCGCTTTCGTTGATGAACTCTTCGCCGAGTTTCATACCGCGTTCGGCTGCAATCTTGCTCATCCAATTCCAGTCCTTGTCGATATTGGCGGCGTTGGGCACCATAAAATAATGGTCGTCGGCTATGCGGTAAACGAGCATGTCGTCAACAATACCGCCTTTGCCGTTGGGCAGACAGGTGTATTGTACTTTTCCGTCGGTAAGGGCGGCCACGTCGTTTACAGTAACGTACTGCATAAATTCTTTTGCTTTGGGACCTTTGGCGCGGAACTCACCCATGTGCGAAACGTCGAAAACTCCGACATTGTTTCTTACATTATTGTGCTCCACCACAAGTCCTTCGTATTGAATAGGCATGTTGTAACCAGCAAATTCGGCCATTTTGGCTCCCAATGCTATGTGCAAATCGGTGAAAGGGGTTGTCTTCATTTTATAACTATTTAATTTTATGTTTATTACGTTTTAAATTATTTTCTATAGAGCATTGCAAATGTACAATTTTTTTTTGAGTTTGGGAAATTTTTGGGGAATTATTTTTCCCGATGCCCCACAAGCCCACTGCAAACATATAATAATATCTTGGGGACGGATTTCAATTTTCAGAGAAAAAGAAATCTTTATTCAGCCAAAAACATATATTTTTTGTAACTTTTGGCTGAATTGAGCAAATCAAATCAGCCAAATGTTGGTATTTTTAGTGTAATTTGGCTGAATAAGCATTCAGATAAAACACCTTTCCACAAACTGAAAAAACAACTAAACCAGAAATAAATCACTCATAGTCAAACTATTCTGAACGCGATTTGCATATACATTTTTATGCAGTCCGAAAGTCGTGATAAAAGTGAGGTGAATATTTTTCTTGTTATTTGTCAGCTCTTGTATAATGTCGGAACGTTGGCGCAGTTTTTCCTCGTATGATTTGTCGATTACAAACTCCTTGTTGGCAAATTTGATTTCGCAGAGATTTATCACCCTGTCGGCACGGTCGATAAGCAAGTCGATTTGAGAAGCGGCTTTTCTACCATCCTTTTTAATGATATAAGAGGATGTCCCGGTTTGCACTCCTGCTATACCTAAAGCATTCTTAATCTGTTTGATATGCGAGAAGCACACCTCTTCGAAAGCGAAACCTTGCCATGAGGCTATGGACGGCGACTTAATGGAATTGTGCCAAAAAGACTCGTCGGAAACAGCTTTTTTCCCAATGAAATTGAGGTGAAACAGGCAGAAATTGTCTATAAGTTTGTAGTACGTGCCACGTTTCACACCCAACGGAGTGTAAGGGATAATGAAATCGCTGTTCACCAAAGCCGCCAGAGTCTTTGTAAGTGTGCCCCCCGACGAGATGCCGGTTTTCTTGCAAATCTCATCGCGAGTATATCCGTAATGGCGCTGGGCAAGCAGTTTCACAATAGCTTTAGAGTCGCTGTTGTCGCCAAAGAGAGAGGCAAAAAGCCGGTCGTATTCATCACGCAGGGGCGCATTTTTGGCGAAAAACAGACTGTCGATGTTTTGCGCAAGCGACAGACCGGGACGGAAATAGTTCATATAATAAGGTATGCCGCCTATGGCCATATAACTTTGAACAATGTCGTAGCGGTCGAGTCCAATGCCTTTGTGTTTAAAGAACAACTCGCACTCTTTCAGCGAAAAAGACGACAATTTCATATTATAGGTAACACGTCCATAAAGGCCGCCTTTGTTGTTCAGTAGCTTGTCTTTCATCCACGAGGTGGCAGAGCCGCACACGATAAGCATCAGGTTTGGCCGCGACGACGCCCAACCGTTCCAGAAATGCTCGAATGCGGTTACAAAACCCGAACGCGGTGTGTCCATCCACGGCAACTCGTCGAGAAAAACAACCTGACGTTTGGCAGAGCGTTTGTTTTCAAGCAGTTGACGCAACAAACGGAAAGCCTCGGGCCATGAGGTGGGACACACGGCTTCGCTCAATCCATATTCGCGCAACGACATATAGAATTCCTCCAGCTGGCGTTTTTGCAGCTCTTTCCCTGTAATCTCCATTGGCGAAACGCCTGTGTGATGAAATGTAAACTTGTTTTTGAAAAACTCCCTTATAAGGTACGTTTTCCCCACCCTTCTGCGACCATACACCGCTATAAGCTCAGGTGTTTTGGCATTGTATAAACGCTGTAACTCGCTGATTTCAAACAATCTTCCAATTATTTCCATATATTTGAAACGATTTTAATTCAGCCACAAAGATACAAAAATATATTGATTTGGCCAAATTAAAAATTTAAATCAGCCAAAAGTAGGTATTATTTGTGTGATTTGGCTAAATAGAAACCTTAACCTGACTCAGTTCGTGGTACTTCTGTTCCGCAAGGCGGTTGTTTATGGCAAAGCCTTTTATCAGATACTCTTTCAGCACATGGTTAGCCAATATGCGGAAAGCCGTGCCACGCTTGCTTTTAACACGGTAACCTACAGAAATAATGACATCGAGTGTATAAACCACTGGCAGTTCGAATTTTGAAAAAGTATTATGCAAAATTTGCATATTATTTTTCTTCACACCCTCTCATACTCCATATACTGGTAGCGCAGGCCGCTTTTTTCGTCGGTGAAAATTTCCGAAGCGGAGACCTCGCGGAACTCCTCCGTGTCGATGGGCGGGAAAAAGGTGTCGGCGTCGAATGTGGCAAAGACTTTGGTGAGGTAGATACGGGCAACGAACGGTAAAAATTGGCGGTAAACGGTAGCCCCGCCGATGATAAACGGCTGTTCGTCACTTTCGCACTGCTCCAAAGCCTCCTGCACGGAATGCACCACCTCGCACCCCTCAAGTCCGGAGCCGTCGCCGTGGGTTATCACTATATTGCGGCGGTTGGGCAAAGGACGTTTGGGGAAACTTTCGTAGGTCTTGCGGCCCATTATGATGCAGTGTCCCGTTGTCAGGGCTTTGAAACGTTTCAAATCGTCGCTGATATGCCACAAAAGGTTGTTGTCCTTGCCGATGGCCCAGTTGTCGGCCACCGCCACTATCAGGGAGAGGTTATTGTTTTCGGTCATCGCTGTCAGTTTTTTCCATTTTAAATCTGTTGCCTCGCGTTATCCAATCAAGACATCAATAACGAGACATCTATTTTTCGATTATTTTGAACAAATTAATCAAATGCAGATTTCATCTGCTTGATTATCAACATCGAAAGACACGAAAAGAACAAAAACTTTCGTTTTTTTTCGTATTTTTAGATGTTTTATTAATAACGTACAAACAGAAAAAATATTTTGAGTCGCCTCTTTTTGCTTTGGACAAAGATATTCTTAATGGTATGAAACCCGTCCTACCTAAATATCTCCACCGCACGGTCGAAAATGCCTGTCATATAGGCTATTGCCATGCCGTAGTTGGAGACGGGTATCCCAGCCTGCATTGCGGGGAGCAGACGGCTCTCAAGCTGCTGTCCGGTAACCACACAGCCACCGCACTGTATCACCATTTTGTATTCCGCCAAGGGGCGTGGCAACTCGTTGAACCCGCTCACAAAGTCGAACTGCGGCTCCGAGCCGGTGTATTTGCGTATCAAGTTGGGCAGTTTCACCCGTCCTATGTCCTCGCAGGTGGCGCGGTGGGTACACGATTCCAACATCGCTATGCGGTCGCCGTCGGCAATGGCGGAAAGCGCTGGGGTGCCTTGCAAATAGGCCTTAAACGGACCTTTGTGCCGCGCCAGCACAATGCTGAAACTGGTGAGCGGTATCTCTCGCGGCACCACCTGCGACACATATCGGAACGCCTGACTGTCGGTTACCACCAGATCCACCTCTTTCATCCTGCCAAGCTGCATGGCCAGCTCCGTTTCCTTGCACACCACGGCTACGGAGTCGTTGTCCAATACATCCCTAATCACTTGAACCTGAGGCAATATCATACGTCCTTCGGGAGCGGCAGAGTCGATGGGGGTTACAAGCACCACCTGACTGCCGGGCTTCAGCACATCGCCCAGAAGCGACTTATGGGCGTAAGCCGTCTGCGGCAGGTTATCGCGGATGGCCTGCAACAGCTCGTCGCGGTGCTTGGCCTCGGCGGTGCTTACGCGATACACCTTTTGTCCATACTTTTTCTCCAAACGGGTAATCATTTCGTCGTCGGGAGTATGCAGGTCCGTCTTGGAATAAATCAGCAGGAAGTTGATTTTTTTTCCCCGACATTCCTTCACGAGATTCTCCTCGAAGGGTGTGAATCGGTTTTCGGAAAAAATTATGAGCGCCAGATTGACTTGAGCCAAGGCCTGCATGGTCTTGCTCACACGCAGTGCCCCGAGGTCGCC
>JAEENM010000100.1 GCA_016283745.1 Bacteroidales bacterium
CCAGATAGCACGTGTGAGCGCACTGGTACAGGCCGCTCCCGAGATTGTGGAGATGGACCTCAACCCGCTGCTCGGCAACCCGCGCTACGTAACCGCCGTTGACGCTCGTATCAGAATCGAGAAATAAAAAAAATAAAACAATGAAACATTTTGTTTGGGCAACATTATTAATATGTTGCCTTTTTTCTGTTAATGCTCAAAAACATGAGCTCGGCTCGTTGCCAAACATGCAACCCGCCCCAAACCAATCAGTTGCAAGTGCAAAAAGTCTGTCCTGCGCCAGCGCTTTCATGGCTTTGGACATAATAAGCGGAAAAGCCAATAGCAAGGAGTTCGCCGAACAATACGGCATCTTCACCAAAAACGGCATCGACTATGTGCAGGCCTTTGTAAGGATGGCACCTGGCTACAGCGCCAACGACCTTGCCGCCTACGGCGTGAAAACCAAATACGGGAGAGGCAACACCTTGCACGTGCAGATACCTGTAAGTCAATTCATTGCCCTGTCCGAATCGGGCAGATGCTTGTTGATTGACGTAGGTACCAAAGGCCGTCCCACGCTCGACAGCGCACGTATCGTAATGGGCGTTGACAACGTTTACAACGGTGTAAACCTGCCCCACGGCTACGACGGCACTGGAGTGATTGTCGGCGTTATCGACATGGGCTTCGAATACGGACATCCCGCCTTCTTCGACTCCACAGGCACCACGCTGAGAATCAAGAGAGTATGGCAGCAGGGCGACAGCAATGGCACTGCTCCCACCACCTTCGGCTACGGCAGCGAATACACCTCGCAATCAGCCATCCTTAACGTGGCCCGCAGCACCGCCAGCGAGACACACGGAACCCACGTGGCAGGCATAGCGGCAGGATGCGGTGGCAACACAGCCGCCATGCGCAAATACCGTGGTATGGCCCCCAACGCCGACATAGTTCTGGTATCGTCGACCTTGACCACCGCCGCCATTTACGATGCCATCGAATACATTCAGGAATACGCCCTTTCGGTGGGCAAACCCTGCGTGATAAACATGAGCATCGGCAACCATTCCGGTCCGCACGACGGCACTTCCAATTTCGACATCGCCTGCGACTCCCTGTTGTCGGATTACCCCAACAAACTGATACTTGTGGGCGCCGCCGGCAACGAGGGTGAGGACAAGCTGCATCTCGACAAGACCTTCACAGCCTCCGACACACTGCTTTATTCCATATTGGATTTCAACGGAAGTTCAGCAGGATACACCATCGTCGACATCTGGGGCGACGACACCAGCACACGCTTTATGGCAGGATTAGTCATTGTTGACACCACCACAGGCAGGTTCAACGACAGAAGCAACTATTATTACTCGTGGGTGAACAGCTATGCCAATTTCAACCTTACCGACAGCGACAACGAAACCATTTACTGCCGCGTTTACCAAGACGGAACCAACACCAACAACGGCAAAAACAACATCGCATTTATTGTAAACGCCAACAACCAGAGCCACAACCGCCAGAAAGTAATGCTTGTCGTAAAAGCCACCGCCGGCAACAAAATCAACGCATGGACCAGCGACGGCACCTTTATCGACTGCAACTACAATCAGGTAACCGAAGGCAACACAAACAGTACCGTGGGCGAGATTGGCGGCACCGGACACAGCATCATAAGCGTGGGCTCCTACTCCACCCGCAAGACGTGGACCTCGACCAGCGGACGTCAGGCCAATTGGACCTACATCACCAAAGGCGACATCTCCTATTTCTCGTCGCACGGTCCCACCGCCGACAACCGCGCCAAACCCGACATCACCGCTCCGGGAGAATGGATAATTGCTCCGGTAAACCGTTTCTACAGCAGCTACATACGTTCCAACTACGTCGTGGCATCAGCCTCTTTCAGGAGCAACACCGAATACTACGCCGCAATGCAGGGCACCTCGATGGCAACGCCGATGGTTACAGGCATTATGGCACTGTGGATGCAACAGGACACCGCCCTTTCGTTCGACTCGGCAATGGTGAAACTCCGTCGCTCGGCCATCACCGACAGGTACACGGGCACCATCCCCGCCGCAGGTAGCAACATTTGGGGCAAAGGCAAGATCAATCCCATGGGCGGACTGCCTTATACCGCTCCCACAACTTTCACAGTAACAGTTACTTCCAACGACACCGCCAAAGGCACCGTGCGCGGAGGCGGCACCTACACTGCCGGTTCCACAATAACCATTACCGCCATACCACGCAACGGCTACCGTCTTGTGCGCTGGAGCGACAACGACACCCACGCCGTACGACAGATAACCGTGAACAGCAACATGCAGTTCGTGGCCACCTTCGACGAGCTTCCTTACGTGGAATGCTCCGCCATCACACAGTTCCCGTGGTACAACCGATTCGACAGCGACCTCAGCTGCTGGCGCAACGTGGATGCCGACGGCGACGGCTACAAATGGACTTTCATGCAGCATGACACTATGAAATTCGCAGTGTCGGAATCCTACTCGATTTTCGACAGCACATACGTCACCCTCGACCCCGACAACTGGCTGATAAGCCGTCCCCTTGTGCTTCCGGCGAACGCACAGCTGTCGTGGGGCGCAATCTCCTACAGCACACGTTATTACAACGAGCACTACTCCGTTTATATCTCCACAACGGGCAACGAGCCACGGAATTTCAGCACCGTGCTTCACAGCGAGACCCTCGCCAATTCCAATCCTACAACAAGGAGCAAGGACCTGAGCCAATACGCCGGACAAACGGTGCGCATAGCTTTCCGCCATCACAACTGTCCCGATGTTGTGGCACTGATACTGTTCGACATTTCAATAACGCAACAGCAGCAGCCGCCCCAGGGCATCGACGAGGCCACGGCAGCAGAACCTACCATCGCCACCAACGGGCTTGCGATAACCGTTTCGGGCGTGGAGAACGAGAATGTGCGCATTATCGACACTTGGGGACGCATCGTAGTGAACGGCAACTGCGACAACGGCACCTATCAGATGCCCACAGCAGGTGTGTATATGGTGCAGATCGGCAACCGCAAAGCACAAAAAGTGGTGGTTACACATGCCAAATAACTGCAGCACTTCTTCTTAGATAAAAAGAGGATGGCTTTTGCCATCCTCTTTTGTTATATAATATTAGTGGTATCCTAAAAACGCGCAATATTCTTGCAAATTGTTGCAAAACAGCATATTAATCCACCTTGCATAGAAAGGGGCTTGGTTATTCTTCGTTTTCTTTTGTCTTGAAACAAAAGAAAAGAAGCAAAAGAAAAATTCAAGGCTGTGACAAAAAAACTAAAAAACGCCTGCGTTTCGCTAAAGTCGTCAAACTCGCATTTCAGTCATAGTTCACTGCAGAAACCAAATCTCACAACTGATTTTGTTTTTCAAATGTTTTCCGTTTCTATGCTCAAACACTGACGCCTTCTTAACGCTACTCTCCGGCGTTTTTCTTAACGTTTTTTTCTCAATGCCTTCAGGCTGCCGCACTTGGGATTAGATGCGACTTTTCTAAACCTAACGATTTTCGCAGAAAATCGGGTGCGCGTCGGGCCGAACAGTTACCC
>JAEENM010000101.1 GCA_016283745.1 Bacteroidales bacterium
CTTCCAGCCCACAGCCGATACTGCGAGCGAAACCGCCAAAAGTATAAGTAAATCCGTCATAATGTCTGTTTTTGTTTTAAAAAAGCTTTGTCCTATTAAGAAATACTTATTATTAACGCCCGCAGCCCGAAAATATTGTGTTGAGGCGTTATTTCTCTTTGCCGTTTGGCACCGCAAAAATAACAGTAAGCACTCCCACTGCTCCGGCAATGGGCACTATTATGCGGGCTACAGAGCCGGCAGGGATGAAAACAAGCGTGGAAAGCAGCACCATTGCCACCATAATGCCCACTGCTCCGGCCTTTTGCGGAACTGTCATGCCGCCGTGGCGGTGGTAGCTGCGTATGTAGGTGCCCAGCCACGACTGCAGCAGCCACTTCTGCAATCGCGGCGAACTGCGGTAGAACAGCCACGAGGCAAGCAGAAGGAAAGGTGTGGTGGGCAATCCGGGCACCACCACACCCAAAGCTCCCAGACCTACACTAAGCAGGCCCGATATTATGTAAACAATCCGTTTCATGCATCCGTCTTACTCAAGTACAACGCATGACACTCTTTGCCAAAAAGTTACTGATATTTGGTAAACTGGTACTTGTCCCTCAGTTCGGCCTGTTTTTCGGGCGACTGCGAGGTGAAATACGATTTCCATCCAGGACAGAAATTGATGTGCCAGCGCCAGAAACGGCCCATCAGCGATTTCGGTTTTGCGTCGTAATGGGCGCGGAACTTGCAGTTTTCACATGCGTTTGCCATAGTCCAACGGTTTTATTACAACAGTTCTTCGATAGCTTTTTCCATGTCAGCAGGCTCGGCCACGGGAGCGAAACGCAGCACCTTGCTGCCGTCGCGCGAGATGACGAACTTGGTGAAATTCCACAGTATGTCGCTGTCTCTCTTTGCCGTTGAGCTGATGGATTTGAGCAGCGTGTGTGTGGCTTTGGCCTTGATGCCTTTGTATTCTTCGGTGGGTGCCTGTGCTTTGAGCCATGTGAAAACGGGGTGCTCGTTGTCGCCGTTCACGTCGGTTTTCTTCATCAACGGGAAAGTTACGCCGTGGTTGATACGGCAGAATTCGGCAATCTCCTCGTCGGTGCCGGGTTCCTGATGTTTGAACTGGTCGCAGGGGAAACCCAGTATTACCAGACCTTGGTCCTTATATTTCTGATACATAGCTTCCAAGCCGTCGTATTGCGGAGTGAAACCGCATTTCGAAGCTGTGTTTACAATAACAAGGACTTTGCCGCGATATTGCGCCATGTCCACCTCTTCGCCCCTGTTGCTCAGGGCTTTCAAATCATAAATTGTTGCCATTTTTTCGTGGTTTTGCGCATAACCGTTAACGAGCGTCAGCAGCATCACGGTTATGCAGGTTATAAAATATTTCATTTGTTTTCGGTTTGTTTGAGTCCTTCGATCAGCTTGTCGAGCACGGGAACCATCCGTACAATGTCGTCGGCGGACCCCATTTTTTTCATTATTTCGGCGCTGAGGCACTCGGGTATGTGCTTGGCCTGTTCGCGCAGGGCAGTGCCTTTTTTTGTCAGCGACACAATGCGTTGGCGCGAGTCCTCCTTGCCTTTTGAGCGTTTCACCAACTTGGCTTTTTCCATGCGCTGCAGCAGCGGGGTTATGGTGTTCGTTTCCAGCATCAGCCTGTGGGCGATGTCGTTCACCGGAAGGTTGTCGTTCTCCCACAGCACAAGCAAAACTAGGTACTGCGGATAGGTGATGCCCAGCGGTACCAGATAGGGATGATACGCACCTGTGGTGAGCCGTGCCGCCGTGTAGAGCCTGAAACAGAGCTGGTTGTCGAGTTTTAGCTGCTCGTAGTCCATAATGTATAAAATTTATGTCGTTTGCGATGCAAAAATACGAAATAATTTTATATCGTACACGATATTTTTTTAAGAGCAATTGTTTTTAACAAAACTTGCTGTGAAAATAAGCTGAATTTTTACTATAAAACGCTAAATATTATTTAATTATCAAGATAATGGGCTTTGTGGGTAAAAACAATATTTAACATTTTATTTTGGCAAAACAGATGGAATTTTGGAGTAAGAAAGGGTAGGGTGGCGAAAGAAAAAAGCGACGCAGGGGATAATCTCCTCCCACATCGCCTTGATTTTGGTTAGGGTGCCAAGACCCCGTATAGCTCTGTTTCAGTCGTGTGATGTTTTGTAGCTCAGCGACTTGACACAAAACTACTTTTTGTCGATACTTACCAAGTTGTATTTTCTGGTACCCAGACCTATGGCCTCGGCGTGTTCGATGGTGTGGGTGCCGTGCTGTTTGTCGATACGGCTGAGCAGGTCGGTGGGGTCGTTGGTTGCGGTAACTTTCTGGTTGTTAATGATGTCAATGCAGGCTTGGTCGAGGGCCACGGGGTCGGTGGAGGCAAGTATGCCGTAGTCTTCCAGTTTCACCGGTTCGGGATGGTCCACGCAGTCGCAGTCGATGCTCATGTTGTTCATCACGCTGATGTAGATGATGCCTTTCTTTTTCTGGAAATAGTTGGTAACAGCCTGAGCGGCGGCGGCCATGCTTTCGAGGAAACCGTCCTGGTCGCCGATGTATTCGGGAGTCCAGAGTTTTTCCATGTCGAGCACTTCCATCTTGCCCGAGGAGTGTATGTAGGCTTTGCCGTTGCTGCTGGCGCATCCGATGCTGAGGTTTTTCAGTGCTCCGCCGTAGCCGCCCATGGGGTGACCTTTGAAATGGTTGAGGGCAATCATGAAATCGTAGTTGGCCATGTGGCTGCCCACGATGTCGTATTTGATATGCGAGGAGTCCATCACGGGGATGCGCATCTCGCCTTCCTCGTCCATTATATCAACCTTGAACAGGGGCTTGAAGCCGTGTCGCTCGATAATTTTCCAGTGGTTTTCGGAGGTGTTGCGTTCGTCTTTGGCATCTTCGGGGGCATTGCCGTAGGCGGTGTTGCATTCCACAATGGTACCGTCAACCAGAAACACGAGGTCTTTGATAAGTTCTGGCTTAAGGTAGTTGGGGTTGCTGCCCTCGCCGGTGGAGATTTTCACTGCCACACGGCCCTCGGCCTTCACGCCCAGAGCTTTGTAGATGTTCACCAGCGCCTCGGGGCTGATGTCGCGGGTGATATACACGGTTGCGGGCTCGGTTTGAGCTGTGGCATTTTCGGTTTTCGGCTTGCAGCCAACAAAAATCAAAGTGGCGGCAAAAATGGTTAATAGGGTCTTTTTCATTGGATTATCGTTGTTTGTTGTTTGAAAATTATGATGCAAAGATACGTTTATTATTTCACTTTATTGTAAGTTTCGTCGTCTACCGGTTCCAGCCACTCGTTGCTGGCCCCTTCCTGCACGTCCTTGTGGTAGGTGAGGTGCTGCATCCAGCTGTCCTTGGCGGCGCCGTGCCAGTGTTTCACGCCTTCGGGAATCTCGATGATAACGCCGGGCTCTAACTTGACCGCGGGTTTGCCCCATTCCTGATACCAGCCGCGACCATACACGCACACCAGCACCTGCACCTGCTTGTGGTGGATGTGCCAGTTGTTGCGGCATCCTGGCTCGAAGGAAACGTTGACCATGCCGCCGCCGTAGTGCGAGACGTAGCTGTTGCCGATGAAATACTGGGCATAGGCGGTGTTGGGTTCGCCCCGCCGCCAGCTCGATTTCAAATCGACATAGTTCTGGATGTAAATGTCGCTGGCGAGGTAGTCATTGACGGAATCGACGATACCCAATTGCTGAATGGCCACGGCGACGCGGTGCGCCTCCATTTTGCCCACACGCTCCTGCAGCACCTTCGGGATGGCGAGCAGCTGTGCGTCGGTAAGGCCCATGTTACGTGCGCCGCGCACGTGGGCGGCAAGCTGAGGCTCCACGCTCTCCAAACCGGCCAAAGCACTGACAGTAACCAGCTCACGGTCGGCGTGGGTGAAGTTGTCGCGGGCGAAGATGTCGCCGAAGAGGTGTGCTTTGAGGTAGTAGTCCTCGGCAGGGCAGAAGTCGTAGTTGAACGGCTGGCCACTGAGTTTGGTCTGCACCTCGGTGCCTTGAGTCAGGGCGTCGTAATTTGCGGGCGTTGGCGAAGCTTCTACACCCTCATCTGTGGTTTTGCCCTCGGCTTTGCGCTGTTCCAGCACTTTCTGCAAGGTGCCCAAGGCGTTGAGCGAGCGCGGGAATCCCGTGTAGGCGTAGAGTTGTGATAGGGCCTCCTTGATCTGGCTGACCGTAAGACCGGCGTCCAAACCGCCGTTGATGGCTTCGGCCAAGGCGATGTAGTCGGCTTTTGCCTCGTTGCAGGCTATCACAGTCATAAAGCAGGCCTGCGTTTCATTGAAACTTAAAGTGTCCATATTTTTGTTTGTTTTTGTTGTCTTGCCACAGCCGGCCAATAACATTGCGGCGGCGAAAAAAAGAAGGAGACGTTTCATGTTATTTTGATTTTTGTTTTAAAGTGCAAAGATACGATTTTTCTCCGAACAAAGAAAGAAAACCATCTTTTTTTTCATTTTCCCAGCATCTCCATCCCCACCATCGGCTTGGTGTCGATCAGTTTCAGCGACTTCACCATCTTGGCGGTACCCTCCTTGTATTTCTTGAAATGGGCTGTCTGGAGGTGGCTCTGGTAGGCCTCCTTGTCGGCGTAGATTTCCAAGATGTATATTTTACATGGGTCTTCCTTGGTCTGCATCGAGAATAGGGTCAGCACGCCGGGCTCTACCTTCACTGAGGTCACCCCAACTTCCTTGGCGTAAGCCAGATACTCTTCCAGATACTCCGGCACCACCTCGATTTCGGCAAGGCGGACAATTTTGTCGCCGCAGGTGCGAAGCGGTACGTTTGCGCCGAACAGCCGGCGGGCGTTGTCGGTGAAGATGTCTTGCGGTTCCAGTCCGTGCGAGGCGAGACGCCCCTCCAAGGCCTGCTTGCCGCTGATGAGCACCGGCTCGGCCACATACGGGTAGTCGCTGCCGTAGAGGATATGGTCGGGAGTGGTGATGGTGAGCAGCGCATCGAGGACATCATCGGTGGGCGCGCCGGCCAGGTCGTAGTAGAGCCGCGACAGGTTGGCATCGACATCCACGGGCTGCATGATGCTCTGTTTCACCATCACGGGCAGCAGCGAGCGGAAACGCGGCAGGGCGTTGGGCAGAAACGAGCCGCAGTGAGGCACCACCACCTTCAGGTTGGGATAGCGCACCAACACGTTGTGGGCTATCATGTTGAGAATAGCGCGCGAGGTCTCGGCCAGATATTCGTAGCTTGCCAGCGGCACATCGGCAATCAGCTGTGCGTTCACCGCCGAGGGTTTGTGCGGATGCAGGATGACGACGGCGTTTTGCGCGTCGAGGTAGGCCATCAGCGTGTCCAAGGCGGGGTCGCCGAGGTACTGTCCGTAGCTGTTGGTGGCCAGCTTGATGCCGTCGGCGCCCAGCACCTCAAGGGCGTAGCGTGCCTCTTCCAGCGCGTGCGGCACATCGGGCAGGGGCAGCGCGGCGCAGAACATAAAACGCCCCGGAAAGCGAGCTTTCAGCGCGGCGCACTCCTCGTTGTACTTGCGGCACACCGCCGCCGAAGCCTCCGCATTGCCGAAGAAAGGCTGCGGGGCGGGCATCGTCAGCACCGAAGTCTGGATGCCGGCCTTGTCCATAAAGGCGATGTGTTTCTCCACGTCCCAACTGGGGATAGGGAAACCCTCGTCCATCTCGGCGCCGTTGGCCTTGATGTAGTCGATGTAGCCCTGTGTGACGGCGTGGCTGTGCAGGTCGATTTGCGCCATGGAAGGGGTAGCTAAAAGAGTCATAAGAGCTAAAATGATTATGTTATTTTGCATAGGTGATTTCATTGTTTGTTGTCGGTTTTATACCTTCTTCCCCATCTCGTACGCCTCCTGCAGCTTGGCGTTGCCGGCAATCTCGTTCGGACCGCCCACGCCGCCGCAGAAGATGTGGCCTTTGAGTGCGGACTTGCCGTAGCAGTCGATCCAGCCGGTGAGACCGCCCTCGGCGCGTTTCGGCACGAACTCCTCGTTCTCGGCAGCCGTGGTCAGCAGATAGACGTCGCGGAACTTGTAATCCTTGGGGTACATCGCGTTCATGCGGTCGATGAGGGTCTTCATCTGGCCGCTCATCTCGTAGTAGTAGATCGGCGTGGCCCAGCAGACCACATCGGCGTTGAGTACGCTCTCCATAATGGCCGGCACGTCGTCCTTGATGACACACGCGCCCGTCTTCTGGCACGACAGGCAGCCGATGCAGAACTTGATTTCCTTGCCTCTCAGCGAGACAAACTCCACTTGATGCCCGGCGGCTTCCGCGCCCTTGGCAAACTGCTCCGCCATCGCGTGGCTGTTCGAGCCCGGGCGGAGACTGGTTGAGATTACGATTACTTTTTTCATTGTGGTTGTTATTTTATTGATTCTCTTTTTTGTTAATTACCCATTGGTACTTTTTGGGCACATTTGGGGTCACCTTTGGGGACAGTGCCCTCAATTAACATTAGAAACAACATTACGTGAACTGTAATTCCATTTGTTGTTGCTGTTGTGGAACTTCAGCAAATGGTTGCAAATCAAAATTAAACACCAAAGCCTCAACCATAGCGTGACGATTCTCAATATGGCCCCCTCCATGATAGAAATGCTCTTGCGTTTCAATATTAAATTCACCCCAATATCTATCAATCATTTCATTTGAACGGAACTCATTGTGATGCCAAGTGGATAATATGAAATGAGCTGGTGTTTGCGATAAAGCCTTGAAAAGATTATCTTCATCTTTTTCTGTCCAACCATTATAATAATCGACATATCTGCCAAAATAGGGTGGGTCACAATAGATTAAGTCACCTTCATGTGCCCTTTCTATCGTTTTTAAAAAGTCTTGATTACAAAATTCCCAATCATATCGTCTTAGGATTTTTTTTGTCTCTTGTATTTGATTGCAAATTTTGGTGATATAGGCAGGGGCGAACCTGTCAGGTTTCTTGCAGAAAGGGATATTCCATTCGCCTTTGCGGTTGAAACGCATCATTCCATTGAAACCAGCACGTGAAAGAAAGATAAAGTCAAACGAACTGTGTTCTGAATTAAATCTGTTTTTCACCTCCCTAAAATGCGCATAACCGTCCTCGTCTGCCTTAGAAAGCAGTTCCCCTTCTTGATTCAAATAGTTGCGCATTTTATGTGGGGTAATATCGCCAGATTGTATGCCTTTGTAAAAGTTTATGATATGTGGATTAGTATCACCTACAACACGTTTTCCACCCACAAGAGTGTTTAATCCTACAACACCTGTTCCGAAGAAAGGTTCAATCCAATTGGTGTTAAGTATGTCAAGGCCAGATTGAAGGATTATGTCGTTAATCCACGGCACAAGTTTCGTCTTTATGCCTTGCGATTTGATTGCGGGGACAATTACAGACATAGCTACTTATTTTAGTTTGTTCAACTTGTCAGATTGTGATTTCAGATACTCCTTGTAAGTGGCGAGATTGTGGTAATGCGGCTCACCTATGCCGGCGGTACGGGCATCCACCTTATTGAAATAACCCTTCCAATAATCATCAAATACATCTTCTTCTAAAGTCGAGAATGGGCCTTCGCCTTTAATCAGTTTCTGAATATTCGTTATGCCGCCGATATTGCGGGTGTTTCCACTACCGGGAATATCATTTGCGATTTTCCATTTAGGTTGCACGAAAAAGATAAAGTTTTCAATAACCGAATGGATTGCAGATAATTCATCGACAGAATATACATTTCGTTCATTTGCATCAACTACACTCTGCTTATATAGCATACCTAATACGGTATGAGAACTGTAGGAGTTATAGGTGTGGTCCATGTTTTTAACAGAATC
>JAEENM010000102.1 GCA_016283745.1 Bacteroidales bacterium
AAAGTCTTCATAAACTTTTTCCGGCAGTCCCGTTTTTTTTGTGGAAAGGTACATGGCGCACACCATACCCAGCCCCACAGCCTCGCCGTGCGAAAGAGCGTCTTTGCCGTGATTGAGCATGGCACTCTCTATCGCATGGCCGAAAGTGTGGCCGAAATTAAGTTTCTTGCGTTCGCCGGTGTCCTTGAAATCGCGTGTCGTTATTCCGTCCTTTATTTTTGCGCAGGCATAGATCATCTCATCGTCAAGGGAGCATTGTTTTGTCCATTTCTCGCAAAACTGCGAGTAAAGAGCTTTGTCCGCCACGGCGAAAGTCTTGGCCATCTCGAAAGTTCCCGAAAGCAGCTCCCTTTGCGGCAACGTCTGCAGAAACTCCGGTTCGATGCACACACATTGCGGTTTGTGGAAAAATCCCGCCTGATTCTTGATGCCCCCGACATTTATGGCAGTCTTGCCCCCTATGGCGGCGTCCACCATTGCCAGCAGTGTAGTGGGCACGTTGATGTAACGGATGCCACGTTTGTACGCCGCCGCCACAAATCCGCCGAGGTCGCACACCGTGCCGCCGCCGAGGTTTATTATCACGGCATTGCGGTCGGCACCGCTCTCCAAAAGTCCAAGCCACAGGTTTTCAGCCACGGCTAGATCCTTGCACTCCTCGCCGCTCTCCACTTCGAAGAACTCAGATTCCTGCAACGCCCCGACCTCGGAAACCAACAATGGCAGACAATGGTCGATGGTATTGCTGTCGCCCAGAATGAAAAACCGGGAGCAGCTGTACTGTCTGCTTTTCAGATGCCTGTTCAGTGATTTCAGGGCTGGCAAATTGCCTTTACTATATAATATATTGTGTGATTTCATAATGGATATTTTTTGCAAAGATACATTTTTTTGTCGAAAAAACGTAATTTTTTATGTTGGGAGGTTACAAAAACAATGTTCTGAAAAGACAAAACAAAGTGAAAAATATTTAAAATTGAAAAAAAAATCAAATATAAACAGCTGTAAATCAGTAATCTGATAAATAGTATCAATAAAAGACATCCGAAAAATTTGCGTAAAACAAAAAAAAAACATACTTTTGCAATCCGTGAAGAAAGCGTTTATCTTATGGTTATAGATAATATAACGCATTGAAATAGAAGCTGATTCACCTTGATTTAGAGAAAATATGTATTAATTAAAATTCAAAAAAACAATGAAAAAAACATTAATGGCTTTAAGTCTTGCATTGTGTGCAACAGTTGCATTTGCACAGATGCCGAAAAGTGCCCGCGTGGACCGTGCCGCTAATGAAGTGAAAACTAAGGTTTCCGCTACAGTTAACGACAATGAGATGCAAAGGCAGGATGCCTACAAAGGCTCAATCTTCACAAAAGCTCCGCTGCTCACAGTGGACTTCAACACCCAAAACGTTGGTTACAGTGTCGGCCGTACAAGCGGTGGCGGTTACCAAACAGCCAACCACGCTCAATGGCAGTGGATTTCCGACACAACACCCGCAGCTCTGTCACAGGCCGCTTCGATCATGCCCGTGCTTTTCGGTTCCTCCAACAACTATTCAGTTGTAGACCGTAGAGGTAGCCTTAACGGTATTTTCGAATCTCAGTCCGGTGGTGGTTTTATGGCAATGTCCATGAGAGACCAAATCGGTGACTGGGGTGGTACTGGTACAATTGGTAACTTCGACTCTTGGGTTGCTTTCAGAGGCGTAACTCCTCATTCTGGCAACATGTACGATGTTACTTTCTATCAGATGTATCAGAAATTCAACCAAGACTCCTGCTTCCTCGAATATTCCGACGATAGCATAACCTGGAACACCCTTTACATCAACCGTAGAGGCGTTGACCTGGCTGTTAACTCCTCCACCAACGCTGTTAAAACAGTGGCTCTGCCCCTTGGCGTTGACCAATACACAACTCTTTATGTTCGTCTCCGTTGGTTCGCCGACACCGCTGCTGGCGGCGCTTACGGTTACCACTGGCTCATCGATGACCTCAGCATCGACTCCGCTGCTAGCAACCGTATCAGCATCTACAACAGAAACATGCTCGACGGTGGTTACCAACTCGTTCCTAAGGGAATGGGCGGCAACTCCTTCCTGTGGTACTCCACATTCCGTAACACTGGTGCTATCAACCAGGCTAACATCATAGCAGCTATCAAGAACAGCAGCAACACTACTTTGGCAAGCAGCCAGAACGTTGCATCTCTGGCTCCCGATGCTATTACCGATACATTCCTTTACATCGACCCCACTGGACGTATGTACAACTACTATGCTGGCTCCACCACCACTAACGGTACTGCCGGTTATGTACCCTCCACAACAGCTGGTATCGACTCTCTGTTTATTGGCGTAACAAGCGACAGCCTCAATTTCGCTCTCGACACCATTAAATTCAACGTTAACGAAGATGCTAACGGCAACCACATCTGGGGCCGTGACAATGGTATCCTCACTGGTTACAATGCTTGGACCAACGGTATGACCGCCGACGGTCTCCGTACCTCCGACGCTAACACCGGTGAAGCTGGCTACAACCTCTGGGTTATGTACTACACCCCCTCAACCGTTCCTACAGGTTGGGTTATCCGTGGAGTTGAAATAGTTCCCGCTACACGTACAGGTTACGCTCTCGCTGGCGCAAAACTGGATGCAGCTCTCTCCATCGACTCTATCGATCCTGCTGGTAACAGTGTTTATTTCAAACACCAAGCCACCGGTGCTTCCACTTACACAGTTCAACAGGCTGATGTAAACGACTTCATCCCCGGATACCAAAACATGGGTAGCTATCCCACTGTTCGCATCAACTTCCCGCTGCAGCCCGCTTTGGTTGCCAACCAGAAATATTGGATTGGTTACGAAATGGCTGAAGCTGGTACATTCGCTCCTGCTGTAAATAGAAGCATCTACTATGGCAACGACTCCGTTGGAAAACTCCTCCCCAACCACTACAATCGTAATTTCGGTGGCGGTGCTTCTTCCAATGTATTCGTAAAACAACCTTCCTGCTCGCAGAACACTGTTTACGGTTTCGCCGATATGGGTACTCCCATGATCCGTATGATTGTTGGTCCTCGTCAGGTTATACCCGATTTCACAATCTCTTGGAGCGTTACCCCCGCTAACGGTGGTACAGTTACCGATATGACCGACTACAGCGATGTTACCGGTCAGACCGTAACCTATCCTCAGGGTTCCACTATCAACTTCGCTATCGAAGAAAATTCTGACGATGCTTTCGCCCTTGTTGATGTTAAAGTTAACGGCACAGCTATCGACATGAACAACGATCCTAACTTCTCTATCCAGGGTGGTTACTATATGTATAGCGTAGCTAACTTGAATGCCAACACTACTTGCGAAGCAGTATTTGGTAATGATGACGGCATTGAAATTGCTAATAACGCTGTTGTTAAGGTTCAGCCGAATCCCGCTACCTCCGTTGCCAACCTCACTATCGAAGGCGTAAACGGTGATGTTAACTTCGCTCTTATCGACATGAACGGTCGTGTAATCAGCCAGAAAGTTATCAACGCCAACGCTACCGAACAGATCAACCTCGAAGGTCTGGCTCGCGGAACTTATTTCGTACGTATCACCAACAACAACTTCAGCAAAGTTGAAAAACTGATTGTTCGCTAATAAGTAACATTCTATATAAAAAAGAGGTGCCATCCGGCACCTCTTTTTTTATGTCTAAAACCGAGCGACGGGCACGTAATAACCAACCCCTTTTTGGGTGGTCATTCCCTTACACCACATGCCTTGAACCAAAATACAACCTCGCTAGAGGTTGCCTTTCAATAACGGCCACGCCAAACCCACGAGCGAACCAACAACCCCTTTAGGGGTTGCCTCTCAATAAATCACACGAGCGAGTCCACAACCTCGTTAGAGGTGCCTCTCAATAAATCACACGAGCGTGCCAACAACCCCTTTAGGGGTTGCCTTTCAATAACGGCCACGCCAAACAAACGAGCGAACCAACAACCCCTTTAGGGGTTGCCTTTCCATAGCTCCCGAAGGGAGCGCAAAAAAAACAACCTCGTCAGGGGTTGCCTTTCCATATCGCCCGTAGTGTGCATAAAAAAATAGTGGAGAATTGCTTCTCCACCATTTTACGCAATATTCATAAAAAAACTATTTTCTGATAAGTGAGAATTTTTTGATGATTGTCTGGCGTGTCTCCACAGCCTCGGCGTAGTAGCGGTTGCCGCGGAACCACAGGCGGAAGCGGCGCACACGGTTGTACACCTTTTTAATCATCACTTTGCTGCGCAGATATACCAGCAGCGACAGCGGCAATACCACCATATATATAGGCAGCAGCCACCAAATACCTGTCACGGCCCCTAGCACAACGCCGGATATGATAAACCACAGCGGATAGGCCACCAGAAATCCCACGGCGAAGTGGAACGACGAGTGGAGCATATAATCCTTTATTTTGCGTGTGATAAACGACGAAACGCTGAAAGGCACTATGTTTATCGCCCAGCAGGCTATAACTATCGGTGTCAGCACTATGCACAGCAGCAGACGGAGCAGGAACCCTGCCGTGGAAAGCTTCTGTGCGAAAACCCAGTCGCGGAGGTGCATCTTGTCCAAAGAATGACAGTAGCGGTGGGTTATTTTCATTATGTCGTCGAAAGTTTCGGGGTCATTTTCGCGGCAGTTGTCGAGCATTTTCACCACCTGTTGGCTGGCGTGCAGCTGGTTGGGGAAGTAGCTCCTTTTCTTGCCCTCTTCTTTCATCAGCTCGCGTCCGTAGATGGAGCAGAGCATCTCGTATTCCTCGTAGTGTTCGAGGTCCGAAATGTTGAGCATCAAGTCGTTGACAACGACACGGGCGCGGTCGGCGAGGAGTTTCTCGGCACGGTGCGGCTGTGTCTTGTACAGCTCGTAGAGGTCGGTGAACTCGAACGGCTCGCCGAAGGTTATCACCAATCGGCCCTGGACGGAGAAATAGTTGTCGTAGTGGTTCGACATCGGCTGGATGTACACCGGCTCTTTGAAGTCCATCATCTCGGCGGCGCGGAAGGCTATCCGTGCGAATCCTTTCTTGAAGGTGCCGAGGGTGTGGCAGTTCTGGTGTCCGGCCTCGGGGAAGAGGGCCACCACGCCGTTTTCGGTCAGTATCTTGGCCGACTGGTTGAAGATGGCCTGGTTTTCGCCCACACCTGCTGTGCCCACGTCCATGGCTCTGAAGGCGGGCATTATTCGCAGGAAACGGAGAGCCTTGGCGGCGATCTCGCGTTTGAAAATGTCGGCGCGGGCTATGAATACCGGATGACGGCCGTCCTTGCTGAAACCGAAGAGAATGCCCAGGGCGTCGGTAAGACCGTTCTGGTGGTTGCTGATGGCCACCACGGGCTTGCCCTTGGGTATGCGTTCGCGGTTCAGTATATAATATCTGCGGTAATAGATGAAGTTGTGCAGCGGATGCACATACGCGTAAAGGAGATTGTATCTCCAGTCGGGCTTGTTTATGTTCTCAAAACTTATCATTGTAATTGTGTTTTTGATGTTTTATGCAAAAATACAACTTTCTTGGCACATTTCAAAGCCACGGCTTGTCGATGTGTATAAGTTTTTGAGATTTTCGCGTGTTTCTAACTTCATTATTTTTGTTTTCCGTCTATGCGGTTTTTCTTGTTTGCGATGCAAAAATACCAAGTCCGTTTCGATTGGCAAAAAATATGGTTTGCAAGCACCCCCTTTTGGGTAAAAGGGTGAAATAGGTGGTAAAAAATGCTATTTAGGGGTTAAAAATCGACAAAAAATAGGTTAAAAATTTCACCCCACCCCAAAATTTTTGATTTTTCACACAATTTTTTTGAAGAATTCACGTATTTTTATTGCAATTTTTCGATTAATTAGAATATAAGATGCATAAAAGAATACCATATAACCTCATAAGAATCGCTAACAGCTTCAAATTCATTGCGTTTGTAGTTGTCTTTGCATTTACATTCATACTTATTTTTGCTCCCTACGGAACCGCGAAGTTCCACGCTGTGGATTCCAAGGAGACCTTTGCGGCACATGCGGCACTTGTGTCGGCTATCGGTCTTGTTGTGCTGATTATCAGTAGGTTGGTGATGTTTTTCGTGTGTAAGAAGAACGGACTGATACACTATGCCACATATATTGCGTGGATATTGGTGGAGGTTGTTGCCATTACTTTGTTCTGCAACCTTTACGCATGGCTTGTGGGAAAAGTCCACTACGGCCTGCCAATCGGTTATTTCCAGATAATTGGAGACACAGTGCTCTACTGTTCGTCGATATTGGCCATACCTTATATTATTACCACTCTTTTCTTCGAGTTGGACGAAAGGAATATGTATATTGAGCGTTTCCGCAAAAGAGTGGGAGTTACTGCGGAAAAAGACGAGAAAACCCAGCAGTTGCTGTTTACAGATGAAAAAGGCAACCTCAAGCTCTCGGTGCACATCGACAGTCTGTTTTACATAGAGGCGGCCGACAACTACGTGAATATCTGTTACAAAAACAAGGAACGCACCACCAAGTTCTGTCTACGTAACACGTTGAAAAACATCGAAACGATGGATTTCTCGGAGGATCTGGTGCGATGCCACCGCTCGTATATCATCAATTTCAAGAAGGTGAAGATACTGAAAAAGGAGAAGACCGGCCTGTTTGTGGAGCTCGACGACAAGGAAATTCCCGACATTCCTGTTTCCAAGACCTACGCCCAACAGCTTCTCGACAAGTTCGGACAGTAGGGGAGTTTGTTTTTTCGGCAAAAAAAACTTAAATTTGCACCTTTGAAAATAAAGGACAAAGCAACGTAATATTTGTGTAATTAAATGGAAATCAAAAATATAATATTCGACCTCGGTGGTGTTATCTACGACATAAGATACGAAAACATCGCCGACCGTTTCCGCACCTACGGACTTCAGGACTTTGAGCAGTACTACACCAAACTGTCGCAGACACCGATGATCGACCAGTTCGAGGAAGGTTTGATAACCCCGGCAGAGTTCCGCGACTATATCCGCAGCATATCCCCGATACCGCTCACCGACACACAAATCGACGACGCGTGGAATGCCATTCTTATCGAAATACCCAAAATCCGTTGGCAGTTGCTTGGCGGACTGCGTATTAAGTTCAACACCTTCCTTTTCAGCAACACCAACCAGATAAACTACGACCGTTTTATGGCCGAGGAGACGCAGAAATACGGCTTCAACCCCTTCGAGGTGTCGTTCTGCAAGGCCTATTTCTCGCAGCTGATGCACACCCGCAAGCCCAAACCCGACGGTTTCCGCCAGATTATCGAAGAAAACGGGCTTAATCCCGACGAAACGGTATTTATCGACGACAATCCCGCCAACGTAGAAACAGCAAAGTCGTTGGGACTGCATACCTACCTTATGCCCAAGGACAAGAAACTGGAAGAGCTATTCCGTTGCAACCTCACCTTCGCCGAAGGCGTTATACAATAAACTTACAGCACGTGAACTCCGAGAACTATCAGTACCATCGATTGAAGAACGGGATACGCATTGTGTTCCGCCGCAACTCTTCGCCCGTGGTGCATAGCGGGGTTTATATCAACGTTGGCTCACGCGACGAGGCCAAAAACGAGGAGGGACTGGCACATTTCATCGAACACGCCATTTTCAAAGGCACCGAAAAACGCAAGGCCTTCCATATCCTCAACCGCATCGACGGCGTGGGCGGCGAACTCAACGCCTACACCACCAAGGAGGAGACCTGCATCTATGCCTCGGCGCTTACGCAATATCTGGAGCGCTGTATGGAGCTTTTTGCCGACGTGCTTTTCCACTCCACTTTCCCTGCAAAGGAGCTGGTGAAGGAGTCGGAGGTGATTATCGACGAAATAAACTCGTACAAGGACACCCCGTCGGAGCTTATTTTCGATGATTTCGAAGAGCTTTATTTCGGTAAACATAGTCTTGCCCACAATATACTCGGCACTCCGCGCAACATACGCAAGTACAATTCCGCATCGTTGCACACCTTTATGAAAAAGAACTACACCACGGACAAGATGGTCATCTCCATAGTGGGAAACGTTGATTTTGAAAAAGTTATAAGTCTTTGCGAGAGATATTTCGGTGCGCAGGAAGCCACGGTGTCGTCGGGCAGGCGGGAGGCCGTCTCCGCCACCAACACTTTCGTGGAATCGCGCAACAAGCACGGACATCAGGTGCATGCCCTGCTCGGCTGTCCGGCTTACAACAGTTTCGACGATAAAAGGATTGTCTTCACTCTGATAAACAACATTTTGGGCGGTCCTGCGATGAACTCGCGGCTCAACGTGGCTATACGCGAGAAATATGGATTGTGCTACAATATTGAAACACAGTACACTCTTTTCAGCGACACCGGCATTTTCTATATCTATATGGCCACCCATCCCGATTTCAAGGAAAAGATTATAGAATTGGTTTTCAGAGAGTTGGAGAAGCTTCGCAAAACAGCCCTCGGCACCACGCAGCTACACTTGGCCAAAATGCAGCTGATAGGGCAAATGGCTATCAACAACGATCAGGCACTCAACGAGATGCAGTCGATAGGCAAGAGTTACCTTGTATATGACAGGGTGGACACCATGGAGGAGATTTCGACGGAGATTAACAGCATCACCCCGTCGCAGGTGCTCGAAGCAGCCAACGAGATTCTTCTGCCCGACCGTTTCAGCAGGCTTTACTATAACTAAAAGGCTATGAATAAGGGACTTGTCGTAAAAACAACAGGAAAATGGTATAAGGTTCGGACCTCCGACGGCGAAGTTGTCGACTGTCGTCTGCGTGGCAATTTCCGCATCAAAGGCATAAAAAGCACCAACCCCATTGCCGTGGGCGATTTTGTGGAATTCGAGCTTCAGACAACCGACGGCACGGGGCTCATCACCGCTGTGGAGGAGCGTCGCAACTGCATTATACGCCGTTCTACCAAACTGTCGAAACAGACGCACATCATAGCCGCCAACCTTGACCAAGCCTGTTTGGTGGCAACTATCGGATTTCCACGTACTTCCACCGGTTTTATCGACCGTTTTTTGGTAACCGCCGAGGCTTATCACGTGCCTTGTGTGTTGGTTTTCAACAAGACAGACCTGTACGATGACGAGTTGCAGGAGTATCAGGAGAGTTTGTTTGAAGTTTACCGTAAGGCCGGATACACTTGCATCGGTGTTTCGGCAACCAAAGGCACCAACCTCGACGAGCTGAAAACGCTTCTCGAAGGCAAAACTACATTGTTTGCAGGACATTCGGGAGTGGGCAAGTCGGCACTGCTCAACGCCTTGCAGCCCGGACTTGGACTGAAAGTCGGCGATGTGTCGATGTTCAATATGAAAGGCAAACATACAACCACTTTTGCGGAACTATTTCCTTTCGGTGACGGTTTTATCATCGACACCCCCGGCATCAAGGAGTTCGGCATGGTGGATTTCACAAAAGAGGAGGTGTCGCATTTCTTCCCCGAGATGAGGGCGGTGCTTCACGACTGCCGTTTTGCCAACTGCACCCACGAGCATGAGCCCGGCTGTGCTGTAAAACAGGCTGTGGAGCAGGGACTTATAGCCGATTTCAGATACGATAACTATCTCAACATCCTTCACGGCGAGGAGATGGATATAGAGGATTGGAAGAAATAAAAAACGGCGACAATAACCAATTGTCGCCGTATGTCATATTCCTTTTTGTTGATTATTTCGTAAGCATCACAGTGCCTTTTTTCTTCACCATATCGGTGCCGTCGAACTGGCGGTAGGTTATTATCCACACGTAACTTCCTGGAGGACATTCCTTGCCTTTGTAGGTGCCGTCCCAGTGCTCGTTTTGGTCGTTGGATTCGAACACTTTCAGGCCCCAGCGGTTGTAGATGGTCATGGTGAAATCCTGTGCCTTGATGTTGTTCTGCAGTCCGAAGGTGCGGTTGACGTCACGTCCAGGAGTGAAGGCGGTGGGAATCCATTCGGTGAAGATATCTACAGGCACATAGAAAGTGGTGTCCTGCGCACATCCATTGATGGAGGCCGTGGTAAGCTTGATGGGTATGGAGTCGTAGTCGAGGACGCTGTTGAACTGATATTCAAAGAAACGAGCTGTGGTAGGATATTCCGTGCCGTCGGTGGGGAAAGCCCAGATGGAACGCACATGGTTGGTGGAGTTGTCGGAGAGGTAGAGTATCGGCTCAAAGAGGTCGATGTAGTCGGGAGTGTAGGAGAATATGAATTCGGGGTAGGGATCCACGGTGACGGTGACGGTGAGCGGCGTGGCTTCGCAGCCGTTGGAGCCGTGACCTGTCATGGTGTAAACGGTGCTAACCCTCGGTGATACCACCACTTCGGAGAGGCTGTCCTGTCCGTCGAGGGTGGGGTCGGCGGGCGTGCTGGACCACGTGTAGTAGTCGGCACCGCTGCCGGTGATGGTAACCTCATCGTCCATACAGATATGCGTTTCGGACTGTTGGATGTCGGGTATTAGCATACGATACTGAAACATGCTCCATGTGCTGCAGCCGTAGGGGCTTATCACCTTGGCGAACATCAGTCCGTCGCGCGTAGGTGTGAAGGTGTATGTGGCGCCTGTCTGCACCGGTGTTGTCTGAAGGGTGTCGGTGTACCATTCGTAGGTGCAGCCGGGCAGGTCGCAGCTCACCTGCAGGGTGTTGCTCTGTCCTATGCATACCACGCTGTCGCCAGTTATCACGAGGTCGGGGAAATAGCCAATGCTTATAGTGGTGCTGACGGTGCTTTCGCACGAGTCGGCGTTCATGGCGGTATACTCCACGGTGGAGGTGTTGGCGAAGCGGTGCACTATGGGGTTGCCCATTATAGTGGTGTCGCCTGCGATGGGGTCGTGGATGGTCCATTTATGGCGTATTATTCCTATGGCGTCGCTGCAGGATCCGCGCAGGGTGATGGTGTCGTCGGCGCAGATGCTGGTGCGGCTAGGATGTATGGCGATGTTGGGGCTTTTACGTACGTGTATGTGTAGTGTGCGTTCGGTGTAGCAGGTGCTGTCGAGCGGGCTCACAGTTCGTAGCGTAACGCTGTCGTCGCCCATGGAGGGGTAGGTATGCGATGCAGAGCTACCAGTAGCGGTGCCCACGTTCTGGCCGTTGCCGTCGCGGAAAATCCACTGCGTATTATTAGGGTCGTCGCTGATGGGACCCTCGCTGGTGGGCGTGGTGCTGCGGTCGATGACGAGCACGCTGCCGTCGCACTGGGTGATGGCTTCCAATTCCACGGTGGGTTTCTGGTTGCAGCCGTTTACGTATAGTTCGGAGTGGATGGGTTTGGCGGGGTCGAGGTAGGAGGTGAGCACACATTTGAAGGTGTTGCATTGCACACGGTTGCCTGTAGTCTGGTCGTAGGGAAAGTCTTCCACATAAACGTCGAGTATGGAGTCTTGTCCGCGAGTGCCGGGGATAAGCTCATAGTTGGCGGGGTTGGAAATCTGGTTGCTGCCCAGCTCGCCGTAGCGGCTGCGGTACCACTGGTATGACGACAGTCCCGACGGAGCAGTGATGGTGGCCACCTCGTTGGAGGCTCCGGGGGAGCATCCGCTGGCCTGCAGGGACATAGGCTGGCAGTCGCCGGCAATGTAGCAGTAGCCATAGTGTCCCGAGGCGGAGCAGTCGCCCACAAGCACCTCGATACGCACTGTTTCGTAAAGATAGTTGTAGAGGTTGATTGCCGCTTTAGCCCAAGGTTTGTAAACGGCACTGCCAGCAAGTGTCCAAACGCCAAGACTGGATGTGCTTGTTGGGCTTTGTACAACATAATAAAGAGTGTCGGAGATATTGGAAAAAGTGTTTCCGTTCTGTTTTTTGATACGAATGATAAATTCAGGATTCTGGTTAGCGGAGTGCAGTGCGTTTTCCAATACTATGGAATAGTAGATGAAAACAAGGGCGTTTTGCGGAGTAACGGTCATAGTGTAGTAAAGACCTTCTGCTTCGGCGGAGTAGCAGGAGTTGCCTATGCGTATAGAGCTGATATATTGGTTGTTGGGAAGGAAAGGCAGTTGGCTGTTGGTGTTCAGGTCGTTTCCGGAACTCATAATGACAAAACGGTTGGGTCGTGTGGCGACAGGATCCCTTCCGGAGCATCCCACCGTGCTTACGGCAGAGGCCAGTGCTGTGTTGCGGATTATGGCACTGGTAAGTTCGATATAGGTCTGGCTGTAGGTACTAACGCCGGTGGTGCGTTGGCCGGTTTGTCCGGAGTAGTTTTGGTGCAGCAAAAAATCCACTGGGTTTTTAAGCCCAGGGCAAGCGTTGCCTTGCGCATGGACAGCACAAAACGCAGCACAAAGTACCAATATTGTTATCGTTATTATTTTTTTCATAACAAGATAATTTACATTATAATAATCGTCAAAGCCTTATTTAAAGGCAGAAACGAGCATTATTCTTTTACGAAACTTTCGTAGTTTTGTTCGTGCAAATATACACAAAAAAAATGATTTTTTTACAGAAACAGATAAAATTTGAATAAAATACAATAATTCGCACTTTTTATAGTTTTTGTCATATCGTACATTATTATATAGAAAAAAATGGAAGAAACGGCACTGTACCCTTTGAAGTTTTATCCGCTTTTCAAGAACAAAATTTGGGGTGGAAACAGGATTAAAGACCAGCTTGGCATAGATTATTCGCCGCTGCCCAACTGCGGTGAGATGTGGATTCTGTCGGGCGTGGAAGGCAATGAGTCGATGGTGGAGAACGGCTTTCTGGCCGAAAACAACCTCAACGAAGTGCTGGAGATATACAACGCCGACCTTGTGGGCGAAGCCAACTACGCACGTTTCGGCGACCAGTTCCCCATCTTGGTGAAGATTATCGACGCCAACGACCGTCTTTCGGTGCAGGTGCACCCCGACGACGAACATGCCAAGGCACAAGGTCTCGACTCCGGCAAGACGGAGATGTGGTACGTGATGGACAGCACCGAAGAGTCCATCATCATCGACGGTTTTTCGAAAAAACTGACCAAAGAGATCTACCAGCAGGCACTCAATGGCGGCAAGTTGCTCGACTGCCTAAACGTGGTGCGTCCCGCCAAAGGCGACGTGTTTTTCATCCCCGGCGGACGGGTGCACGCCCTCGGCAAAGGACTGCTGATAGCCGAGATACAGCAGACCTCCGACACCACATATCGTATTTACGACTGGGACCGCAAGGACGACAAGGGCAACAGTCGCGAGCTGCACACCGCCGAAGCGTTGGAGGTGCTCGATTTTGCCAAGGCCGGCAATGTGAAGACCAATTACTCCTACTCCAAAAACGCCACCTCGAAAATAGTGGAATGCCCTTATTTCACCACCAATCTGCTGGCTTTCGACAAGCCGGTGAAAAAGGACTTTGCCACCCTCGACTCCTTTGTGGCATACTGCTGTATCGAAGGCATCTGCGCCATACGCACCCTCGACCACATAGTGCCGATGCGTGCAGGCGAGTGCATTCTCGTCCCCGCCATTGCCGATATTGTTGAGATTTTCCCTGAAAAGGAGGCAAAAGTGCTGGAAATATACATTGAAAATTCGGAGTTCGGAACTCGGAATTCGGAAGTTGGTGTTAGTTAATAGTTTACAATTTATAGTTTATAATTGATAGTTAATAGTTTAAAGATTTAGGCGACTGTTTTTTTATGTGGAATAGACTGATTTACATATTGTTGATAGCCTCGGTGTTGGTTGGCTGCAAGAATTCGGCAAAGGTGAGCGAGCCAAAAGGCAAATACACCCGCAAGCCAATAACGGAAGTGTCGGAAAGCCAGCTGAAAGCCGACATCCTTGCCATCGATGCCAAGATGCAGTTGGAGACCGGCAACTACGAGAAAGCCATTGAAGAATACAACGAGCTGATAAGCCAATACCCCGACTATGCCGTGGCGTACTATGAGCTGGGAAGTCTTTACTACTCCGCAGGCGATGTCGGCAAAGCCATAGAATACTCCAAAAAGGCCGACCAATTGTCGCCTGGCAACCTGTGGTACAAACAGCAGCTGGCCGAACTCTACTCCATCACACACCAAACGAAGGAACTTATCAAAGTGCGTGCCGAGATGGCCGACCTCGAACCCGACAAGATAGAATTCCAATACGAACTTGCCAACGCCTACACCGCCGACGGCAAATACAAAGAGGCCATTGCGGTGTTCAACCGTGTGGAGAAAATCATCGGGATAACCGAGCCGGTGTCGATGCAGAAACAGAAACTGTGGTACGCCGTGGGCGACTCCACCAAAGCCATGAAAGAGATAGAAGCTCTGGCCAAAGCCAATCCCGACGAGCAAAAATACAACGCCATACTCGCCAATATGAACATGGAGCGTCGCAACTACTCGGAGGCGCTGAAATACTACAAACGCATTGCCGAGAACGACCCCGACGACGAGTATATCCACGTCTCGCTGGCCGAATACTACAAAAAAGTCGGCGATTCGGAAAACGCATATCAGGAGCTGAAGAAAGCCTTTCAGAACCCCAAACTCGACATCCGCTCCAAGCGGCAGATACTGGGCTCGTTCTACACCAACGACGAGTTTTACACAACACAGTCGAAATACGCTTTCGACCTTGCCGAAACCCTAGTGCAGCAGGACCCCGACTCCGCCTCGTATTCCCTTTTCTATGGCGACATACTGATGCGTCAGAAGAAATACGACCGCGCCGCCAACTATCTCCGCAACTACCTTAAACGCGACAGCAGCGAGGTGGAGATTTGGACCGCGCTGATACAGTGCGATTTCTCCACCGACAAGGACAGTCTTGTGCTCAGCGACGCACAGCGCGCAAGCAACATTTTCCCCACCGAGCCCATTTTCTATTATATGCAGGGCATCAGTCTGTACCGCATGGAACGCACCGACGAAGCCATCGCCATCCTTGAAAAAGGCTCGAAGAACGGTTTCGCCAACGTGTATCTCGAGGCCGATTTTTTCCAGATGCTCGCCGAACTGCACCATCAGAAAGGCAACAACGAAGTGAGCGACGCCTATTACGAAAAGGTGCTGAAAATCATGCCCGACGACGTAAGCGTGTTGAACAACTACGCCTATTCCCTCGCCGGACGCGGGGTGAATCTCGACAAAGCCCACAAAATGTCGCGGACGACGATAGAAAAAGAGCCGAAAAATGCTTATTACTTAGATACTTACGCTTGGGTTTTGTACAAAATGGGCAATTACAAAGAGGCCGAACGTTATATTCTTTTGGCTATAAAATACTCCGAGAAAGAGGATAACCGCACTTGCTACGAACATTATGTCGAGATACTGAAAGCACAAGGCAAAAAGAATGAGGCCGAAACGGTTACTAATTAATACCTTGACAAGAAATAAGATATTGAGATGAAAAACAGGACGATACATATATTGCTCATCGCCGTTGCCGTGATGATGACGGCCATGACCGCTTGTAAATCGACCAAGAAGGTTACCCAAACTCCCGAGATACCCCCTCCGCCTCCTGAGGTCAATCACTTGACAGTGAAAGATATAAGAAACGCCGATTTCTCCACCCTTTCGATGAATTTCGGCACGGAGATAGATGACGTTAGGGTGTCGGGACAGGTGCGTATAAAAAAGGACAAAGTGATTTGGGTGAGCATCTCCAAAATTATAGAGCTGGCGCGTGTGAAAATGACCACCGACTCCGTTTACGCTTCGGTGAAGGTGAAAAATCAGGCCTTCCAAGGCACTTACACACAGTTTCAGAAAGAATTCGGCATAGCCATCAACTACGACATAATGCAGGCACTGCTTATTGGTAACGACATTGCGGGCTACCAGCAGACCAACGCCGAATACGATTTGGCAAACAGCACCACCTCCATCACTTTCGCCGAGCGTAAAAGTTCCAGACAGGCCATTGCCATAAGGCACACGATGAAAATTGACAACCGCTCGCTCAAAGTGTTGAGTCACAGCATGGTTTCCAATAATCCGTCGCAGAATGTAAGGGCGGAATACTCCGGTTTTCAGTCGTTTGGCAGGGTTACGTTGCCCACAGTAGCCGACATCGACATTTCGGCCACCAACGCCGGACGGATGGCTGCCAGACTGAACTACTCCAAAATACAAATAAACACCAGCCTCTCGTTCCCGATTAGCATTTCAAGCCGAGCAAAACCTCTAAGTCTTTGAAATACCGATGTGTATGAAGATAACAGCCGTAATAATAACACATAACGAAGAGAAGAACATCGTCCGCTGCCTCGAATCGCTGCAAGACATTGCAGATGAGGTGGTTGTGGTGGACAGCGGTTCCACCGATAAAACCGAGGAGCTGTGCCGAAAATACGCTGTCCGTTTCGAAAAGCACCCGTGGGAAGGCTATTCCGGACAGAAGAACTTCGCCAACGGTCTCGCCTCCAACGACTGGATTCTCTCCATCGACGCCGACGAAGCACTCTCCGATGAACTTCGCAATTCGATTATCTCTCTGAAACAGAGCGAAATATCAGACACCGATGTCTTTTCGGTGAACCGACTCACCAACTACTGCGGCCATTGGATACACCACTGCGGCTGGTATCCCGACAGGAAGATACGCCTTTTCAACCGCAACGCCAAACGCTGGACAGGCGAGATTCACGAAATCCTTGCCGACACCGGCTCGGCAACAGCCGAACATCACCTCCACGGCGACCTGCTGCACTACTCCTACTACGGTGTGGAGGATCACATCCGTCAGGCCGACAAATTCTCCACCCTCACTGCCCAAGAGGCTTTCCGCAAAGGCCGCAAGGCTTCGGTGGCGGTTATCTGGTTCAAGCCGAAATGGAAATTTTTCAAGGACTTTGTAATAAAAGGCGGCTTTTTGGACGGCTATGCCGGATACCAAGTCTGCAAAATCTCCGCCTTTGCCACCTTTATGAAATACAGCAAGTTACGTCTTCTTTGCAAAAACAACAAACGTGATTGAAAATGAGTATCAAAGTTTTTAAATCCGACTATATAAGCCATCCGCTGAAATATATTATCTTGGCGGCCATGATACTGCGGCTTGTGTCGGCCTTTTTCGCCAAAGGCTACGGCATGCACGACGACCATTTTCTGGTCATCGAATCGTCGTACTCGTGGGTTAAAGGCTACGACTACAACCACTGGCTGCCCTCCGACGACGGCTCCACGCCTCAGCCTTCGGGACACTCTTTTTTCTACCCTGCGCTGCATTTCCTCACCTTCTCCGCCCTCGACAAGATGGGTATAGCCTCCCTCGATGCCAAGATGTACATAATCAGGATTTTGCACGCACTTTTCTCGCTTCTCACCGTATTTTTTGCCTACAAGCTTACCTTCCGCGCCAGCGGCGACCGCAAAACGGCCAACCTTGTGGGCTGGACCACCGCCATACTGTGGTGCCTGCCGTGGCTGTCGGTGCGCAACTTGGTGGAGATTTTCTGTATCCCGTTCCTGCTCGGCTCCACGTGGTTTTACGTGCGAAAAGAGGAGAAACCGTCCATTGGCGATGTCATCATTTCGGGACTGCTGATGGGATGCGCCTTTTCGGTGCGTTTTCAGGTGATATTCTTTATCGGCGGTTTCGGGCTGGCGATGCTTATCTACAAACGTTGGCGCGATGCCGTGCTGTGGTCGGTGGCGGTGATAGCGGCGGTGTGCCTCACCCAAATCAGCGACCTTTTTGTGTGGGGCGAGCCTTTCGTGGAGCTGCGCGAGTACGTCAATTATAACTTTTTCCACTCCGGCGATTATCTTTCGGGGTCGTTCTTCAAATATTTCGGCGTGTTGCTGGGACTCCTGGCTCCGCCGCTGAGCGTGCTACTGCTGTTCGGCTTTTTCTACGGATTCCGTCGTCTGTTCCTTTTCCTGCCCGCCTTCTGTTTTCTACTTTTCCACAGCCTTTTCCCCAACAAACAGGAACGTTTCATCTTTCCGATAATACCTTCGGTGCTGATTCTTGGCTTTGTGGGATGCTACGATTTTTACCAAAAATACAAGGAAAAACGAGGCAGGCAGTTACTCAAAACCTTCAAGGTTGTAGGCATTATCTCATTGGTAATCAATTTGATACTCCCTAATCCAGTAACGGTGCACACTCCAAGCGGGCAAGGGTGGAGTCGATGGTGTATATTTCGCAATTTCAGGATGTTAAATCGATTTTGGTGGAAAACACCAACAACGACAGCTACAAGATGTTCCCGAAGACTTATTCGGGCTACAACTTTTCGGACATCCCGCTCACTGCCGAGAATAAGGAGAAGTTCTACGCTTCGGCGGAAAACGGCGTGCCTGATGTGGATTTCATCTTTTTCGACGGCACCAAAAACCTCGACCAACGCGTTGCCGAGGTTAAAACAGTGTATCCCGACATCACTTTCGAAGCCGACGTAAAACCCAGTTTCATCGACAAGCTGCTGCACCGCATGAATCCGCGACACATTGTAAATGAGGAGATTGTGATTTATCGCAACAACCCCGTACGTAAAAACAAATAGCTATGGAGATAGGAAAAACCGTTATAATAAGCCGTACCGACAGCATTGGCGATGTGGTGCTTACGTTGCCCGTGGCGGGATTCGTAAAACAGCGTTGGCCGCAATGCCGCATCGTTTTCCTCGGTGCCGAATACACCCACGCAATTGTCGACTGCTGTCCCGACGTGGATCAGTTTGTTAGCTGGACTGCACTGAAAGACAAACCGTTGGACGAACAGGTACAGACTTTCAAAGACCTGAACGCCGACACAATTCTGCATATTTTTCCAAACAAAGCCGTGGCGCGGATAGCCAAGAAAGCCGGCATTGCCAACCGTGTGGGGACATCGCACCGCATTTTCCATTGGACAACCTGCAACCGTCTGGTGAATTTCTCACGCAAAAACTCCGACCTGCACGAGAGTCAGCTCAACCTGATGCTGCTCAAACCTTTTATAGACAACCTTCCCCCGACACTTCACGAAACTGCAGAAAAGCTACATTTCAAAGCTCCGCAACT
>JAEENM010000103.1 GCA_016283745.1 Bacteroidales bacterium
AACGTCATTGGCGGCCTGCGCTACGACTACTATTCCGACGCAGGCATGCACAGCCTTTCGCCCAAGCTGGGGATGATGTACAAGTTCAAACACAGCTCGTTGCGGGCGTCGTATGCCAAAGGGTTCCGTGCACCGAAACTGAAGGAGATGTATATGAATTTCGACATGGCGAGCATCTTTATGATTTACGGAAATCCCGACCTGAAGCCCGAAAAGAGCCACAATTTCACCCTTGCCGCGGAATACACCAAAAACAGCTACAACCTTACGGTGATGGGTTTCTACAACAACGTCACCGACCGTATCGCCACGGCATGGGACCGCGAGGTGCAGGGGCAGGTGTATGTAAATATGTCGCCATTGCAGATTGCCGGCATCGACGCAAGTGCCTCGGCGCGATGGAGTTGCGGTTTGGGTGTTCGGCTGTCGTATGTGTATACCTACGAGCATATCGAGAAAGGGCAGCCGGAGCTGTCGTCGACACGTCCGCACACAGCCACCGTGCGGGTGGAATATGGCAAAAAATGGCGCAAATACGGTTTCAACATCGCGTTGAACGGACGCATACTCAGCGCCGTTACCTGCGACGAATACACCTCGATGACCGACTACACGCAGACGGAGAAAGCCACCTACCCCGGCTACACCATCTGGAAACTGACGCTTTCGCAGAAGATTGCCAAGGCCATTACCCTCAACACCGCCATCGACAACCTTTTCAACTACGTGCCCGAATATTATTACAGCAACTCGCCCGCCACCACGGGATCCACCTTCTCTGTGGGCCTTTCGGTGGATGTGGAGAAACTTTTTCGATAGTTCGGAGTTCGGAATGCGGAGTTCGGAAGCAATTGAAAATTAATAATTAACAATTGACAATGAACAATTAGTAGTCAGTGGTCGGTATTCAGTATTCAGTAAAAGCCCTGAAAGGGCGACATACAATAGGCAAGGGTGAAGAAAAGTCCAGTGAACTTTTCTTCATTTTCCGCCCTGCAGGCTATCGAAAGGTTCACTGACCTTTCTTCATCACTATTCACCAATCACTAATCACTTGCTTATATCAAATAAAAATCGTATCTTTGCACTCGTAAAAACCAACGAAAACAACATAACACAAAGTAAAACAGAAAGATAACATATAACGACATATTAAACTAAGCGTTTGCGCTTTTCATAGTATACCCGAAATCGCCAATTTCAATTAGTACTACGCGGAAAAGCGGAATTCGCTCACGGAAATCCGTGGGCTTTTCCGTTTGTAGTACAGGCTTTGGCGAGCCTCGGGTATGAACAGTAAGTTTCACGGATTCTTTTTTTTGTGATGCTCTGAAAGGCGGGACGCCAAAACCGAGAGCATCATGAGTAATTTTGACAAAGTAATCAATAAGTATCGCGAACAGTCGCATTCCGAAGCTGACAAAGGCACACGTTTTGAACGCCTTATGCAGGCAATGCTTAAAACTATTCCCCCATATTGTAACGAATTACAAAAGGTGTGGATGTGGGCAGATTTTCCATATAGGCAAAGTATATCGTTGCACGATACGGGCATTGACCTTGTTGGGTTGACTGTTGAAGGAAAATATTGGGCTATTCAATGTAAATGCTATCGTTCCAATGGTAAGATTGACAAGGAGGCCGTAAACACATTCCTCACAACATCTTCGCGTGCATTCAAGGATGAAGAAGGGAATCAACACTTTTTCAGTTTCCGCTTATGGATTGACACCACCGATGATGGATTCACCCACCATGCCGCCGAGAGTTTTAGTGGCCAGCAAATACCTGCCACAGTACTTCATCTCAACGAGCTGGCCGATATGCCAATCAACTGGGAAGAATTAGATAATGGTATCAGTGGCTCTAAAGCTATCACAGAGCATAAGAGAATTAAACAGCACCAACAGGATGCAATAGATGAGGCAATAAAGTATTACAAAGACCACGACCGTGGAAAACTTATTATGGCTTGTGGAACAGGAAAAACATTCACATCTTTGCGTATAGCGGAAAAAATGACTGAAAACAAAGGCAATGTTTTGTTTCTTGTGCCCAGCATCGCACTTCTAGGACAGACATTACGTGAGTGGAGCCTCGATGCCCAGAAACCTATCCGACCAATGTGTATATGCTCTGACAGCGAGGTGAGTCGCACACATACTCAGGACGATGACACTAACCAAACTACAGTAGAAGAATTGGCATGGCCTGCATCTACAAATGTGGACCAGATTAAACAACAATATCTTGCCCTCAAACATGACAAACGCGACGGTATGCTTGTGGTGTTTTCCACATATCAGAGTATCGAACGTATAGCAGCTGCCCAAAGTGCTATCGGAGAAGAACTGACATTTGACCTGATTATTTGCGATGAAGCACATAGAACGACAGGAGTTACACTCAAAAATGAGGATGAAAGTGCCTTCGTGCGAGTACATGACAACGATTTTATCCATGCCCGTAAACGTATGTACATGACTGCCACTCCGCGACTGTATAAAGAGGCAGATCAGAGACGTGCACGTGAAAACGACGCTTATTTGTGCAGTATGGATGATGTAGAGTTATATGGTGAGGAGTTTTATCGCTTGGGATTTGGTGAAGCGGTGGACAAAAACTTGCTTTCGGACTATAAAGTGCTTATACTCAATGTTGAACCAGGAGATGTGAGTACCGAAGTACAGGTAGCTCTTTCCGGTCTAGATGCCGACACTAAACGTGAGGTTCATACTGATGATATGGCAAAACTTATTGGTTGTATCAATGCCTTAAGCAAACGTAGCCGATACGACAATAAATTATTACGCGAAATAGACCCTCAGCCTATGCACCGTGCTGTGGCTTTCTGCCAAAATATAAAGACGTCAAAAGCGATTGCCACTGCTTTCAATGCTTGCCGAGAGGCCTATTTTGGTAGCCTTTCAGCAGAGGAACGACGAGGATTGGTAAACGTAGAGGCCGACCATGTCGATGGTAGTATGGGGGCTGCAAGGCGAGAAACAAAACTTGGCTGGCTGAAACGCACCCGCACCGACGGTCTTGATTGTCATTTGTTAAGTAATGTTCGTTGTTTGAGCGAGGGGGTGGATGTCCCATCTTTGGATGCAGTTATTTTTCTTGCTGCTAAAAATTCACAGGTGGATGTAGTGCAAAGTGTTGGGCGAGTAATGCGGCGAGCCGAAGGTAAGAAATACGGCTATATAATCATTCCTATTGTTGTGCCAAGTAATGTGGACCCCGAGGAAGCATTGGACAATAACAATACCTATGCTGTTGTATGGGACATTCTTAACGCCCTCCGTGCCCACGACGACCGCTTCAATGCGATGGTCAACAAGATTGAACTGAACAAGAAACGTCCCGATGTCGTGCAGCTGATACGTCCGGGTAGCAGCCTTATCGGACAAGGGGGCGGCAACGGTGACGAAGAGTCCGATGGTGATGGCTTATTGGCAGCGGAACAAGGGAATGCCTTTAAGACCCAGCTGGAGATGCGTTTCGAACAGTTGCAGAATGTCATCTTCGCCCGCATGGTACAGAAAGTTGGCAGCAAGCGCTATTGGGAGCAGTGGGCCAGCGATGTGGCCAAGATTGCCGAGAAACATATTACCCAGATAAACCAACTGATTGCTGAGGAACCGAAAGCACGCCGGGAGTTTGACCGCTTCATCAAAGGTCTTCATAAGGACATCAATCCCTCGGTCAGCGAACCGCAGGCAGTGGAGATGCTGGCACAGCATATCATCACCCAGCCGGTATTCGAGGTTCTGTTCGACAGCTATGCTTTCACCGCCAACAACCCTGTCAGCAAGGCAATGAGCAAGATTGTCACCCTGCTGAACGAGAAGATAGACGAGTCCGACCGCAAAAGCCTCGATGCCTTCTACCACAGCGTGCGCAAACGTGCCGAAGGTATCGACAACGCCGAGGCCAAGCAGAAGATTGTGGTGGAATTGTACGACAAGTTCTTTACTACGGCATTCCCCAAGGTGAAAGAGCAGTTGGGCATCGTCTATACTCCCGTCGAAGTGGTGGACTTCATCATCCACAGCGTGGAGCATGTCTTGAACGAGCAGTTCGGCCGCTCGTTGAACGACCGTAATGTGAAGATTATCGACCCCTTCACTGGCACGGGCACCTTCATCACCCGTCTGTTGCAGAGTGGTATCATACACGATATTGAATATAAATACAAGAACGAAATCTTCGCCAACGAAATAGTGTTGCTGGCCTACTATATTGCCAGTGTCAATATTGAGAATGTGTACCATGACCTATTGCAGCAAACCGACAGTTACACTGCATTTCCAGGTATCTGCCTAACCGACACTTTCCAACTGGGTGAACAAATGTATGCCAAGAAAAAAGGCCTCGACCGCCAAAAAGAGGTGGAGGGTTTCGAGACACCGTTTGTAGAGAACAATAAGCGAGTAGAAAATCAACTAAATAGCGAGATAACTGTAGTAGTGGGCAATCCACCATATTCTATTGGTCAAAAGTCTGCCAATGACAATGCACAGAACCAACATTATCCACTCTTAGAAGGTCATATTCAGAACACTTACAACCGTTTATCAGAGGCGCATACCAAGAATGCAATGTTCGATTCATATATAAAAGCATTTCGCTATGCATCGGACAGGTTAGATAAGGATGGCGTAATAGCTTTTGTAAGTAATGGATCCTGGTTAGACACAAATGCCGCTGACGGCTTTCGTAAAAGCATAGAGCAAGAGTTTGCGGAGATATATGTCTTCAATCTGCGTGGAAACCAGCGTACCAGCGGTGAACTATCACGTCGTGAAGGTGGCAAAATATTTGGCAGTGGCAGTCGTACACCTGTAAGTATTACATTGTTGGTAAAGAAACTTCACGAGGGCAATGCCACAATCCATTACCACGATATAGGCGATTATCTTAGCAGAGAACAAAAACTTAATATTATACGAAAAACTCATTCCATTGCAAATCTGCAAATGAGCATTCTTACCCCTAATAATCATGGTGACTGGATAAATCATAGGAATGATTCTTTTAAAGGATATATTCCTGTTGGTGATAAAGATGACAAAAGCGGAAATGCTTTCTTTGAATCAATATATGCACGAGGATTGGGAACAAGTCGAGATGTTTGGGTGTATAACTCATCTAAAAGAGCATTGCAAAACATCATTGAAAGAATGGTTAAAGCTTATAACGAACAACGAAAGATGCTTAAAGATGGAACCATTGAAGATGTCATTTATGACTCTAATGATATAAGTTGGAATGCGTCGTTAATAAAGGATGCCAAAGGCAACAAGGTATGCAACATGGACGACGGTTATTATGTAATAGGTGCTTATCGTCCATTTGCCACTCAGAATTTGTTTTTCCATCCTCAATTGTTGAATGAAAGTGTTGGCGCAATGCAAAGGTTTTTCCCGTATAAAAAAGACAACCTTGTAATTTGTATGGCAGGGAATGGGGTGCCCAAAGACTTTTCGTGTTTGATAACCAACTCAATTCCGGATTTAAACATTTATACCGCTAGTCAATGTTTTCCCCTATATTGGTACGAAGAGAACAAAGGCGCACAAAGCAACCTTTTTGATGATGGGCAGAACGAATATATCCGTCACGATGCAATCACCGACTTTATCCTGAAGCGGGCACGGGAGCAGTATGGCAACAAGGTAACAAAGGAAGATATCTTCTATTATGTCTATGGTTTCTTGCATTGTCCCACCTACCGTGAAACCTTCGCCAACGATCTAAAGAAGATGCTGCCACGTCTGCCTCTGGTAGAGAAACCTGACGACTTCTGGGCATTCAGCCGCGCCGGACGCGAGCTAGCGGAGTTGCATCTGAACTACGAGCAGGTTCCTGCGTCGAAAGAAGTGGTGGTGGATTGGCATAATATGTTGCCAGGCATGATGGATGCCGACACGCCGGAGAAACTCTACCGAGTAACACAGATGCGATTTGGCAAGCGAGGAAAGGATAAAGACAAGAGCGTCATCGAATACAACCAGTTCATCACGCTGCGCAACATCCCTCTGCGGGCCTACGACTACGTGGTCAACGGCAAGAGTGCCATCGAATGGATTATGGAGCGATACTGCGATAAAGTCGACAGAAAGAGTGGTATCCGCAACGACGCCAACCAATGGGGCATCGAGCATGACAACCCCAAATATCCACTGGAGCTTTTACAAAGTATCATCACTCTTAGTCTGAAGACTTTAGACATTGTGGAAAACTTGCCTAAAGTGAATTTTGAGTGATAATTATATTATAATAGATATTTGTATATTATGGACGATTTGTTATTAGAGTGGCTACGTTGGTATCATGGCGGTATGGGGGTAGATTCACGTGGCGTAGAGCCTCAAATCATTATTGATACTGTCAAAACTTTGGACCTAACCCAATTTACTAATGACGTTGACGATTGGCACTATTCTGTTTTATATGAATGCATACGTCAAAACAAGCCACCAAAGCGGCATCGTCATTCGAAAACGGGCAAGGAATTTACAAAAACGTATGGGACACAGCGAACGGGCAAGGGTTTCTTTAATATCATCATCCGTCGAAAATAAAACTAGTGTTGTTCTTTAAGTTGGGCAATTCTCTTAAAGCGCAGGATGTTGTCGAAAGTGGAGCGTCCGCACCTGCGGCCAGATGAAAACCGCTGGATCTGTTTTGCTCATCTAATTAGACATGCCGAAATTTGTGTTCGAGGAATAAAAGTGTTGCGCAGAAACAGCATTTTTTAAAAAAAAGTGTTGCGCGTGTGCAACACTTTTTGCAGAAAAACATCCGCTTACATCAGTTTCTGTATCTCGTTCCAGTAATAGAAGGCCTCGATGTTGCTTTTCTTGAATTTGTTGAACTTGGTGGGCAACGGCTCAGTAATGACGGCATCGGCCAACTCCTGCTGCCTTTTGGGGTCAAAATGGTGGACTTCCGACACACCTCTCTCGATTAGTTTGCTCAGATAGGCCGCTTTGGAGGCGTTTACGATAGCATTATCGAGACTGTAGTTGCGTTCGCTGTGGATAAAGCTGCGCACCTTGCTGATACCGCCCTGCAGCAGTTTGTATTCCTAGGGTTTTTCCATTCCTCTTAGACAGATGCAGCGTGAGGTGCTGAAAATGTCGTCGAGCACCTCCTGAAGTCTCGTGGGGTCGGCCTTGCGGTAGCTCAGTTCTATGGCAGCAAGTCTGCGGAATGTTTCAGCGGTAATCGTCAGATTATCAGTTAAATCGAATAGCGAGGCAATGTCGAACAACTGTTTGTTGATTTCCATTGAGCAGTCTTTCTCCCCTTTGAAAAACGGTATACCCGTGGTGTGCGGCGCAAAGGCCGTTAGCTTGTCGCCAAGCATATCCTGATAACTTGGCAGATTGACCATTATGGTTTCTCCTTCAGTCTTCAGAAAAGGGCTTTCGATGGGAAGGGATACCACCCGGGAGTACTGATTTTCTTCGAACAAGACATCCAACAATATCTTTTCCCGCCTGTTTCCTACGGGGTAGGACACTTGATAGTAATATTTGGCGTGTTTCTTGGGTACATCGGTGCGCGACACCCTTTCCACCAGTTCCACCTCCCCAAACCCGTATTCTGACGAGTAAACGTTGAGATATTCCTCAATCTTCGTGCCTGGCGGACAAATGATGTCGATGTCTATGGAAAGACGTTTGGCACTCTTAAGGTGCAGCATCTCGGCGGTACCTCCTTTGAAAATCAACGGACACCCCGAGCGTACCAGAGCCTCGAGTAACGAGAAGGCACGGATTGTCTTCTCCACCAGTGCGATATCTCTCACATTGTTGTCGTTTGCGGTCTGCTCAATCCAAGCCAATGTCCTGCTGTCCGGATGTATCATAATTCGATGTTTTTTAGTATTTTGAGTATCTGCTCCTTGCGGTTGCGTCGAGAGGCATACCGAAGCAGACGCGATTTGTTGACAGTGTGCGAATTGAAGGCATTCTCATATATCGTGTAGAGCTCCGAACCTTGTGCAAAAGCCATCTCCTTGTCGCCAGCTGCATCCACCAGCATTTTCTCCAACGTGGGCACATTGGTCCCTTCCACCTCGGTAATGGGTGCTTCGTTGACGAGAGGACGAACTATCGTAATCTCTTCGGTGGTGATATACCACTCACATTCCTTTGCTGTGGGATTCAGCAGGAGGTGCATGGAAGGGTTGTTCGACTGCAAGGTGAGAAATGCCGACTCCATCGCCACACGTTCAATGTCCACAAAAGTTAAATGAAGGGCAGGGATGTGGTGCATATAGGGTACCAGAGCAGAGGGTTTCCAAACACAGAAGCCGGCAAAAGGGAATTGCGTTCTAATCTTTCGAGCTATCTCTCTTTCTTCTTCGGAGGGTTTGTATATAAACGGCAGTTTGCCTTTGTCGGAGAGAGCGTACGTACCGTACCCCGTCTTCTGCAGCACTTCCTGCTTCACAAGACGATTCAACATCACATGCGCTGATGCCTCCGACACACTGTTTGCGACTAAATACCGCATGAGGTTGCATCTGAGGAAATGTGCGTTATGCATTGATGCATAGTTTATTATCTGCTCTCCTATAGTCATTTTTTTATTCAATATTCCGATGCAAATATATAACTTTTTTGGCAAATATACAAATATTTTGCCGAAAATGTTACTTTTTTTCTTTTGAACATCGCCAACCAGTCCCTTAAAGTTGTGAGCTTACTTTTTGAGGCTGTTACAATTTTGCCGAAACATTTCCGTATTTTTGGACATTTTTGCCAAAAACATTTCCGTATTTTCGGATATTTTTCCCCAAAAGATTTCCGTATTTTCGGATATTTTTGCCAAAAAAATTTTGGTAATTTAAAAAAAAGGGCTATCTTTGCACTTGTAATCAAATAATACAATTGTTGTTATGGAATTGATTTTCAAGAGGAAACTGTATAGACGACTGCTCGAATGGAAGCGGGTTCGGAAAGGACGGACAGCCATATTGATTGAGGGGGCTCGTCGTGTCGGGAAATCAACACTAGTGGAACAGTTTGCCAAAAACGAGTACGAATCGTATATCCTTATCGATTTCAACAAGGCGTCTAACGAGGTGAAGTCGTTGTTCAACAACCTTATGAACTTGGATTTTATCTTCCTGCAACTTCAGTCGCTGTATAATGTAGTTCTAAAAAAACGCAAGTCAGTCATCATTTTCGACGAGGTGCAGAACTGCCCCCTTGCACGTCAGGCCATCAAGTATTTGGTGAACGATGGCCGCTACGATTACATCGAAACGGGCTCGCTTATCAGTATCAAGAAGAACACGAAGGATATCACACTTCCCAGCGAGGAAGAGCGGATTACGCTTCATCCGATGGATTACGAGGAGTTCCGCTGGGCTTTGGGCGATAAGGCCACTGTTCCCTTGCTCCGCTCTTTCTACGAAAATAAAATGCCGCTTGCTAATGCGTTTCGCGACAAGATGCGAGATTTCAGGCTTTATATGCTTGTCGGTGGAATGCCCCAGGCGGTCAGTGCCTATATCGAAACAAATAATTTCAGTATGGTGGACCAAGTGAAGCGAGGCATTGTTCAGATTTATCGTGATGATTTTCAGAAGCTTGACCCTTCGGGGCGTTTGGAAACGCTTTATTCTGAGATTCCGTCGCAGCTCAGCCAAACAGGTAATCGCTATAAATCCTATGCCGTGCTTGGCGACGTGGGCGAGGAAAAACTGATGGAGTTGATGAAAAACCTCGAAGATAGTAAGACCGCCCTGTTTTCGTATCATTCCAATGACCCTAATGTCGGGATGTCGCTTGCAAAAGATATTTCGAAATATAAGATATATTGTGCAGACACAGGTCTGTTTGTCACCCTTGCCTTTTGGGACAAAGACCATACCGAGAATGTCATCTATCAGAAATTGCTGAACGACAAGCTTGGCACGAACCTCGGCTATGTTTACGAAAATGTGATAGCACAGATGCTCACGGCTTCGGACAACAAACTTTTCTATTACACTTGGGCAAAGGATGCCACCCATAACTATGAGATTGACTTCCTGCTTTCACGTGGAGCTAAGATACATCCCATTGAGGTGAAGTCCTCGGGTTACAACACGCACAAATCGCTCGATATGTTCTGCGAAAAGTATTCCTCCCGCGTGGATAAACGTTATCTGATATACACCAAGGATTTTAGAAAGGATGGAGCGACCACACTTTTGCCAGTGTTTATGACAATGTTTTTGTAATATTGTACATGGTTTCTGGCATTTTTTTTCCTGAGATGTCCAAAGTGCATAGTTTCATGTAGTTATAATGCGCGACTGCTGAATGCTGTTTGGCAAGCTCTCTTCGAGAGATTTTTTCCGCTCTGGAAGAGAGCTCCTCTCAATAACACCACACGGAAGTGTAGAGGAAACAACGTAAAGCACATATAAGGCTATAGAAGAGAGCCTCCACAAAGAAATCCGTATTTTTGGATATTTCGCCCCTAAACATTTCGGTGTTTTTGGATATTTTACCCCAAAACATTTCCGTATTTTTGGATATTTTGTTATAAAATATTGATATTTAATTATTTCCAACGAAGCCTCTTTTTACCCCTCCAAACCGCCCTTAATACCCTTTTGTTATTATATCCCTCACGCAAAATACCAATAAATTGTGAGGAGGGCGACATCTGCATTTTTCTAATTTTGCAGTCTCTAAATACCCTATAAAAAATGCAGAAAAACAAACGTAAAAAGATAATTTTCATTTCGATAGCTGCGGTGATAGCTCTGGTTGTCGCCATAATTATTTGGAACACCAAGTTCAGCGCCACGCGCATTGCCTTTGTCAACTATCAGGTTACAACCCTTGGGCAGATTGCCAAAAGCAACCACAACTCGTTTGTGAAAATCAGCGAAGTCTCGTTGGACGACCTCGACGAGCTGGACCGTTACGACATGGTGTTTGTCAACGGCATGGGGCTGCGCGTTACCGCCGAGCAACGCCAACAGATTGAGGATGCGGCAATTACCGTTCCGGTGCTGACCACCGCCGCCACAAGTCCCGAAAATATGATTATTTCGGTCGACTCCCTTACCGAGGACACCCTTTCGCAGTACCTGAGCGCCGGCGGCCGTCGCAACTACGCCAGCCTGCTCAACTACGTGCGTACCAACATCGACCGCAAGGTGATTTCCAAAGGCGAGATACATCCCGTGGCCAAGGCTTCGCACCTGCTGCTCTACCACTCCGACCCCAAAAATCCCGACGACGAGGATTTGGAGTTCGCCTCCGTTGCCGAATACGACAAATTTCTGAAAGATAATGGTCTGTACAAGCCTTCCGCCCCGAGCATAGTGCTCACCGGACAGATGGGCGAGCCCGCCGACCTTGTGCGGAAACTCGAAGAGACGGGCAACAACGTGTATCCCGTGCGGAATATCAACACTTTCATCACCGCAGGTCACGCCGACAGTGTGCGTCCGTCGGCAATGATAAACATGGCTCACGGCAGGATGGGGGATATGGTTGTCAAATATCTCGAAACCAACAATATACCGCTATTCCTTACTTTGTACGTGCCGCAGCTCACCGAGCAGTGGCAGGCCGACAAGATGGGCATGAGTGGCGGATTCCTCTCGCAGAGCGTGGTGGTGCCCGAAATCGACGGTGCCATAAGGCCTTACGTGCTTTTCGCCCACCGCCTCACCGACGACGGCTTGCAGGAGGTTTATGCCATCCCCGAAAGGCTCAACGGCTTTGTGCAGACGGTGAACAACTATATCGCGCTGAAACACAAGCATAACCGCGACAAAAAGGTCGTCATTTTCTACTACAAGGGCGCGGGACAGAACTCTCTGACCGCCTCCGGAATGGACGTGCTGCCGTCGTTGCACAACCTGCTGTTGCGGCTCAAGGCCGAAGGCTATCGTGTTGACAATCTGCCCGCTACACCCGACGAGCTGGGCAAGATGATACAGCGTCAGGGGGCGGTGCTGGGCACTTACGCCGAGGGCGCTTTCGACGATTTTTTGAAAAAT
>JAEENM010000104.1 GCA_016283745.1 Bacteroidales bacterium
TTCTGTTCAAATTCGCGTTTCATCTTGGGCACTTCCAAGCGGTTTACGCCTATTGTCTCGCCCTGCCATTTTTTCCAGCCGTTGGCGATGCTGGCCACTGTGGAGGAGTATTTCAGACGCTGGGCGGCGTCCTGATTCATGGCGTTGTTGTAGTGGTTGAGGCGGATGGTGCGCAGATTGATACGCACGGGGTTGGTAACGTTGGCTATCAGCTCCACGGCGTCGGAAGTGATGTAGCGCTGTGTGGTTCCCGGGTATCCGAAAACGAAAGTGAAGTCGTTCTGCTCGGCGCCTTTCAGCGAGATTGTGAGATGTTTCAGCGGTTTGTAGGGCTTGTTCTCGGCAGAGTAGGGAGCAGGCTTGTTGTCCTTGGCATATACGCGGAACACCGAGAAATCGCCGGTATGACGTGGCCACATCCAGTTGTCGGTGTCGCCACCGAACTTGCCTATGTTCGACGGAGGAGTGCCCACCAATCGCACGTCGGTGAACACCTCGTTGATATACATAAAATACTGATTACCATAGTAGAACGGCTTGATGATGGCTTTGTAGTGAGTGCCTTCCACAGCCTTGTCGGTGATTTTTTTGATATTTTCGGTGATAAGGGCGTTGCGTTCTTTCTCGTCCATATCGTTGTCCACACCTTCAAGTACCTGATTGGTAACATCTTCCATACGCACCAGACGAGTTACGCTAAGTCCGGGGCAAGGGATTTCCTCGTCGAAACTCTTGGCCCAGAAACCGTTGGCCAAATAGTTGTGTTCCAAAGTGCTACGTGCCGCAATCTGGCTGTAGCCGCAGTGGTGGTTGGTGAAAAGCAGTCCCTGGCTGGAGACATATTCGCCGGTACAGCCGCCGCCGAACAGCACCACAGCGTCCTTGAGACAGGCGTTGTTGATGTCGTAGATGTCCTTGGCGGTGATGCGCATACCTTGTTTCTGCATGTCGGCTTCGTTTTTGCCCAGAAGCATGGGAATCCACATACCCTCGTCGGCAAAAGCCGTGGCGAAAGTGAAAAGTACCAGAATGGCGGTCAGTATTTTTTTCATAAAAACGGTTGTTTTAGCGGTTATCAATTGGTTTGTAAAGGGTTGTTTTTCAGCTCGTTCACATTGCGTTTGGAGCGGTCCACGTCGCGGCCGAAGCTCTTGTTGGCCAGTTTGCGGTCGCGGGGACGGTAGGTGCCGTCTTCCATTTCGCGGAGCATCACCTGAGTGAAGAGCTTGAACATCTTTTCTTCCTGAGTTTCATCGTGATAGAAGCTCTCCCAAGCGTAGTTGTAAAGTTCCTGCAGACGCTCGGCCGACATGTGTTTGGGGTGGTACACCACCTGTCCGGCGTTGTAGTGGTCCCAATCGTGGTCGAAGATACGTCCCTGACGCATAAGGTCGTCGTAGGCCTTTGTGTGGGGGAAGGGCGCCAGCACGGTGAATTCGGCAAGGTCGAGGTCGATGTTCAGAAGGAAATCGATAAGACGTTTGATGTCGTCCTCGGTCTGGTTGTCGAGACCCAGAAGTATGGTGCCTTCAACGCCAATGCCGTGGTCGTGGTAGCGTTTCACACGTTCCTTGATATAGTCGGAGGTGTCGTAAACAGCCTGATACACGTACCATGCCCCTGCCTGCGCTGCGAGGTCGAGCACCTGCGGGTCGTCCTCGATGGTGTGGCTTATCCATTTCTTTTTCAGAGGGATCATCTCGCGGAAAAGGTCGAGTTCCCACTGTTTGTCCTGTGCCAAGGAGTTGTCCACGATAAACAGACGGTTGTTGTCGATACTTTCGAGGTCGGCGATGGTTTTGTCGATAGGACGCGGACGGAAACAGCGGCCGCCGAGGTACGACACAGCGCAGGGATAGCAGCTGAAACGGCATCCGCGCGAGGCGTGGAAGAGGTCCACCATCTGCACACCCTTGTGGTTGTAGAGCTCGCGTTTGTAGAGGTCGCGGCGGGCGGGACCCACGGTGGCTATGTCGGGCATTTTGCCCATGTAGTTGTAAACTTTTTTCAGTTTGCCGTTGCGCCAGTCGTCGAGGATGGCCTCCTGACGGCCTTCGGCTTCGCCAAGGAACACGCTGTCGGCGTGGGGGATGGTCTCTTCGGCGTGAAGCATGGTGGAGATGCCGCCGAACATCACGGTAACGCCGCGGGCACGGAAACGGTCGGCAATGGCCCAGCCACGTTTCACCTGCGTGGAGAGCATCATCGAGATGTAAACAATTTCTACATCTTCGTCGAAATCGATCTCTTCAACGTTCTCGTCGGTGAATTTTACATCGACATATTCGGGCAAAGTGGCGGCAAAAACCACCGCGCCGTGAGGCGGCAAAGTGAAGGTGGTCTGCCCCGGAAGCTTGTTCCAGCGCGGGTATATAAGTCGGGCTTTGATAGTGTTCATCAGTTAAAAACTTATATTTTTACTTGTTGTTATAAAAATGCAAAGATACGAAAAAAAGTTGGATTTTACGATTTTTAGATTTTCAGAGGGTCGGAATTTCGGATTTTAGGATAATCGGATATTCGGATTTTCAGATTTCAATAGATTCCCAATCCTGTGGATTGCGGACGATATAATCGGCAATGCGCCGATATTCTGCCGCGTTGCGGATTATGCGGTCGTAATAATTGTGTTGCCACAGGGGATTGTTTTTGTTGAATTTTGCCATTGCGGGGCGGTTGGCGTCAATCCAATCGTCGATACGGTTTACCGTTGCCGATTTGAAACCCGCCACAAACGACGAAATGGATTTGGGTTGCCGTTGGCATTGC
>JAEENM010000105.1 GCA_016283745.1 Bacteroidales bacterium
TTATCATACGTCGCACCATCAACGAGGAGAAGATTCACAAACGCATCGAGCTGGCAAACCTCAAGTACAAGAACAAACCGCCCAAGAAATCGGGCTTTATGAAACGTCTCGAAGAGATGCAGAAACGCAGCGAGGAGATGCAGAAAAGAGCGAAGAAATAGTTCGGAATTCGGATTTCGGAATTCGGAACCTTTAGCTCGGCGAAGCCAATTCGGAAATAATTGACAATGAACAATTAACAATGAACAATTGATTCGGAATAAAAAGTAAAAAGGAAACAAAAAAAATAATAAACCAAGGTCAATAATTAGTAGCACCGCGTCAGCCTCTGACAACTGACCCCTGAATACTGAATACTGACCACTAAAAAAAACAAAATGGAACTATTAATCATTGTAATTTTCGTGATAGGGTATGCCTGCATAGCTCTTGAGCATCCCCTAAAGATAAACAAAACCGCTACCGCATTGCTCCTCGGAGTGCTGGTATGGACAATCCTTGCCCTTTCGCATGCCTTGCCCGGCAACATCATCAGCGCGGAGCTTGTGGAAAACCTCGGCGAAACGGCCGAAATAGTGTTTTTCCTGCTTGGTGCAATGACGATAGTTACCCTTATAGAAGATTATCAGGGCTTTAGGGTGATAACCGACAAAATAACCACCACCAACAAGAAAAAACTGCTGTGGGTCTTGTCGATTCTCACCTTCTTCCTCAGTGCCCTGCTCGACAATATGACCACCGCCATCGTGATGATTGCCCTGCTGCGCAAGCTCATCGCCGACCGCAAGGAACGCTGGCTCTACGCAGGCATGGTGATACTCGCAGCCAACGCCGGCGGCGCTTGGTCGCCCATTGGTGACGTCACCACCATCATGCTGTGGATCGGCGGACAGGTCACCACTATCAATATCATAGTTAAGACTTTGATAGCCAGCTTTGTATGTATGGTTGTTCCGGTGCTTGTTGTCGGTGCCACCCTCAAAGGCGAAATTGAGCGTCCGCAGGAAGAAGCTGCCGGACTCGAAGTGCCCGCTCACCTGCGTCGTCTGGTACTTGTCATGGGTATCGCAGCACTTATCTTCGTTCCTATTTTCAAAACTATCACCCACCTGCCTCCCTACCTCGGAATGCTGTTCGGCTTGGGTATCCTGTGGATAACCACCGAAATCATCAGCCGCAAATACGAGAAAGAGGGACACAAGCTGCCTACCGCAGTCAGCACCCTCGAGCATATCGACACTCCGACAATACTTTTCTTCCTCGGTATTCTTATGGCCGTTAGCTGCCTGAAAGTTGTGGGCATACTCGGTCATCTGGCCGGCGGCCTCAACACTGCTTTCGGCACCGAAGCCCCCGGTTTCTTCTTCATCGACCTTATCATCGGCGTGCTGTCGTCCATCGTAGATAACGTGCCTCTGGTGGCCGCCGTTATGGGCATGTACCCCATCGACCCCGACACCGCTATTTTTGCCACCAACCACCCGTTCTGGGAATTCCTCGCCTACTGCGCCGGTACAGGCGGAAGCCTCCTTATCATCGGCTCGGCTGCCGGTGTGGCCGTGATGGGCATGGAGAAAATAGATTTTATCTGGTATCTGAAAAAAATATCGTGGCTGGCATTGCTCGGATATATCGCCGGTGCCATAGTGTTCGTGCTTATGGACATCACTTTATTCGAGAACGTACCTTGGCTCCGCGACTTGGTATTAGCAACACCAGTTTCTAACCCAACATTATCGTTAGTATAAAATGAAAGAAACAGAAAACAAACCCGGAGTATCGGCTTCGGAAACAAAAAAAACCGAGAAAAAATCCTTTTTCAAACGCAAGTGGGTACGCGTTACCTACCTTGTTTTAGTCCATTTGTTCGCCATCTACGGCGCAATACAAATCGGAGGTTTGGTAATCTTCAAACTCGGATTGACCAACAACAGCGGCACCATCGACAAGAACTCCCGTTATCTGATGGAGGTGTCGGAGATGAACGACCTCTCCAAATCCGGAGTTTCGGCGCAAGAACGTATTCAGGTGGATTTGGACCAGTATGTGAAGATGGCTGTCTTTGGCCGTTTCTACCCCGAAAACGCCCGTCTTATGATGCAGACACTGCGCACCTGCGACAATCCTGCCGTGGTATCGCAGATGATAGCCGCCGCCGAGCTTTACACCGACAAAAACGACGAGTACAAAGACTACCTCGCGCAAGTCGACAAGGCATATAAATCGATTAAACAGCAGCAGAACCCCAACGTCATCCCGTGGATGGCCACCGAAGAATGGGCTGCTCTGAAACCTGCCATCCTCAAGGACAAAGTGCTTATCGACAGCGCCGCACACATAACTGGTGTGGATCCGCGTCTGATAGTGGGCTGCCTTGTGGGTGAGCAGATGCGTCTGTTCAACTCCAAACGCGAGATATACAAGACCTACCTCGCACCAAGGGCCATACTCTCGGTGCAGTCGCAGTTCTCGCTCGGCGTGAACGGCATCAAGGACTTCACCGCCATGAAAGTGGAACGCAACCTCAAAGACCCCAACAGCGAATACTACATGGGCAAGGAATACGAGCATATCCTCGATTTCCACACCGCCGACCACACCACCGAGCGTGTGAACCGTCTTGTTGACTACCACAACCACCTCTATTCGTACATCTACACCGGTTGCATACTGCACCAGACCATGATGCAGTGGAAACGTGCCGGATACGACATCTCCAACCGTCCCGACATCCTGTTCACACTATTCAACGTAGGTTTCTCGCAGTCGCAGCCCAAGCCCGACCCCAGATGCGGCGGCTCACACATCAACATTGCAGGTAAGGTTTACACCTTCGGTGCTATCGGTTTCGACTTCTTCTTCTCCGGCGAAATGTCCGACGCCTTCCCGCTGCACGAGACATACTTCCGTCCCCAGCAATCGGAGACCGAGGCCGCACAAACCGACTCCACCAACAGTAAGAATCTGTCGAAAAACGTTACAATATAACGAATGTCTTTTGCAGAAAGGCAGTCTAACTAAAGTGAAAAATTAAAACCTTAAAGATATGGTATTTGATATTAAAAAAACGGCAATGGCGCTTGCAATGGCTCTGGTACTCACTGTGCCGGCATTGTCGCAGAAAAGACCCCAGCAGCAACCTTCGGCCAAATACGCCGCCGTGGTGCAGGGCGTTAACTACGAGGGCTACGCCTTCAACGAGGATTTTGAAACCGACATCACCGTGGAAAACCAGGCCGGTCGTTTCACCCTCACCCCGGCTGAGATAGACACCGTGGAGAGGCTCATCAAGAAAAAAATAGCCAAGATGAACCACACCCACGAGCACCAGCCCAACAAAGAATGCCAGCTCATCGACGAGCACCTCGACAAATACAAACGCCAGTACATCGGCTTCATCAACGAGGACGGCGACAAAGTGGTGTGGGTGAATTTCCTGCGCGACCGTCGTTTCGACAAGCTGCTGCTCTACGAAATACCCAACATCACGGGCGGATGCAGCAACTTTTTCCATGTGAAAGTGAATATCGACCACCACTATCTCTATGGCTTGGAAGTGAACGACGACGGCGAGGTGGTTTACACCAAACCTCCCATGAAACGCAAATACCGTCGCGTGAGCAAACCTAAATGATTCCCGAAGTGAAAGAACTACTCACTCAAGCCACTCTTTTCAAATTCCTGAAATTCTGCGTTGTAGGAGTTACAGGGACAATCATTGATTTTGGCCTTACGTGGATATGTAAGGAGAAACTGAAAATACCTAAATTTATAGCCAACGCCATCGGTTTTGTGGTGGCCGCCACAAGCAACTACATCCTCAACCGTGTGTGGACATGGGGCAGCACCAACGAGCAGGTGGGCGTGGAATACGTAAAATTTTTCGGCGTGTCGCTCATTGGCCTGGGACTCAACACCTTGATACTATATCTGTTGCACGAAAAGATGAAACTCAATTTCTGGTTTTCCAAAGTCGTTGCCACCGGCGTGGTAATGGTATGGAATTTTCTTGCAAACTATTACTTTACCTTTGCGGGAGTCGGCGCATAGCAGCTGTTCTGCAAAGGTCGCAAAATAATTACTTTCTATGAGAAAACTTTCGTTTTTGGCAATCGCCATTTTCCTTTGCTATATCGGGGCCACGGCCCAGAACTCCATCGACAGCCTGTTTGCCGCCCATCCCGAAGTGGTATTCTCTTTCGAGGAAAGCGACGCCTCCAAGCTCCGCGAGCTGAGCCGCATCGTCTCCATCGACAAACGCAGGGGCAACACCGTTACTGCCTACGCCAACCGCTCCGAGTTCGAGGCATTCCTGCAAAAGGGCTACGATTACACCATCGTTAGACGCAATGCCGAAAAAGCCGTGAGCATGGCCTCCACCGTGGCACAGATGTCCAGCTGGGACCGCTACCCAACCTACGACGTGTATCTGCAGATGATGGACAGCTTTGCAGTGAAATACCCCGCCCTCTGCCGTATCGACACCATCGGCACCTCGGTGCGCGGAAGGCTGATACTCTGCGCCGTAATCTCCGACAGTCTCAACATCGACCAAAACGAGCCCCAGTTTTTCTACTCCTCCACCATCCACGGCGACGAGGTTACGGGCTATGTGCTGATGCTCCGCCTTATCGACTACCTGCTTACAAACTACGGCACCAATGCCGAAATCACCTCTCTGGTGAATAACACCCGCATTTACATCAACCCCCTTGCCAACCCCGACGGCACCTACAACGGCGGAAACAGCAACGTGTCGCGTGCCACACGCTACAACGCAAACTATGTCGATTTAAACCGCAACTACCCCGACCCGTGGTCGTCGGCACCGCTGTCGGCCATACAGCAAGAAAATACCGTGATGATGAACTACGTTGCCGCCCACCATTTTGTGATGTCGGCCAACCTGCACGGAGGCTCGGAGATTGTGAATTTCCCGTGGGACGGATATACCTCGCGCGAGAAACGCTCCGCCGACGACCAGTGGTGGAGAGCAGTAGGACGCAAGTTCGTGGACAGCTGCCGTGCCGTGCGCAGCGGCGTTTACACCTCCGACAACAGCAGCGGAATAACAGCGGGAGGCGACTGGTACGTCATCAACAACGGCAGGCAGGATTACGTAAACTACTACCATCACTGCCGCGAAGCCACTATAGAGGTGTCCGAGGACAAAACCCTCTCCACCTCGCTGTTGCCTACCTATTGGAATTTCCACCGCAGAGCCTTGCTCGACTACATTGGCCAAGTGCATTACGGCATACACGGCATGGTGGTTGATTCCGTTACCCGTCAGCCGCTGAAAGCTCTGATTAGCATCGACAACTACGACTGCGACAGCTCGCAAGTATATAGCCGCAACGGACACGGCGATTTCTACCGTCCGCTCCTCGCCGACGACTACGACGTAACAGCCACCGCTCCCGGATATCGTGTGAAGACACTGCAAAACGTGACGGTGAACGACACCGCCGCCACCCACATCCTTTTCGAGCTTGTGAGGGACACATCAACTGTAGGCATCGACAACGCTTTCGGCCAGGACATCGCCATCCATCCTAATCCCTGCCGCGATTTTGTGGAGTTTTCGGGCAAAGACATTGTGCAGTACACCGTTGTCAACGCACTTGGCGTGAAAATATGCCAAAGCTGCGTGGAAGCCGACGTGCAACGCATAAACACCGCCAAATGGCCCAAAGGTATTTTTATTGTCGAATTTACGGATGCCGAAGGTAGGAACTGCTACCGAAAAATTGTAAAGAGATAGATATGAAAAAAGTTGTTGAAACGACACCCTACGGCAGTCTGCCTACTTGTCTGGCTTTTGCTTTATTTCTGTTTCTGTGTCCTGCGTTGCACAGCCAGAATCAGGAGCAGAAACTTTTGTTGAAAGCAGCTTACAGCAGAAACTCCGAATACGACCTCTACCGGTTTTTCGACAATTGGTCGAAGGAGGTGCCATCCAACGAAACCGAGGCTCCCGACAAATGGGTGGCTGAGGCCCATAAGGTTTTTGTGGCTTTTTACCAGCCGCTGCTGTGCGGAGAAAACGGTTTTCAAAACAAAGAACGACAATTATATAAGGACAACCCCTATTTTATCGTTCAAAACACGCTCAGAAGCATCTATGTAGCCGACACTATACCTTACAAAACCGACGAGCTGATAGGATATTACACAAGTCATATAGACAAAATAATCAGCGATGAAAGTTACCGAAGGAAATATATAAAAGATGAAAAATACAATTCCTATGTAAAAAAATACTATGGCAGTGCCGATAGTCTTCGTACAAGCGAGATTTTATGGATTCAGCGCCAACTTGAAAGAGGGTATTTATTGCCTGAGTTTGATTTTGAGAAACAAGAATATGAGATGGTGAAAATACTCACCATTAAGGTGGATTCTAATATAACCTTCCGTCCGCCGGTGCATTTTCCCGACAGAAAAATAGTTTATCTGACCGACGAATATAAAAAACTGTTGGAAGATTTCTTGGGAGTAGAATATTTCGAATTTCTAGGTAACCGAATTCTGAGATGTGAACGATTAGAGCAAAGCGAACCGAAAATACAATTTGTAAGTAATGCTGCAAAAGTATCAAGTCATACTTTTTATTGGGAATTAATAACCTATCCCTATGCATATACAATAGTTCTCGACCGCGGGATGCGTCGTGCCGTGGTGGATTTTCGTTTCGATTACTGGGGAGGCTATGTGTTTTTGGAAAAACAGAACGGCGAGTGGAAAATTGTAATAGTAAATAAATACAGGTGTATAGATTGAATAAACATTTGATAGTAAAAAAATCATTTTTTTTGCGTATTTTTGCAAACGTAAACGAAACTAAAAACACACAGATATGTCAGTAAAAAAACAATTGTTAGTCGCTCTTATGCTTGTGGCGGTTTTTGCTGTCAAAGCACAAAGTCCTGTTCAGGACACCACAAAAAAGGCCAATAAAGAACAAGTTTCCAGCACCGACACCATCACCATTGCCATGGTAGGCGATATGATGCTGGGCACTAATTACCCCTCACGTCAGCTGCCCGCCAACGACGGCAAAAACCTTTTCGACCATGTGGGTGACATTCTCCGCTCCGCCACCATTACTGTGGGCAACTGCGAAGGTGCCATGGGCGAAAAAGGCAAATGTACCAAAGGCACTGGAAAATACAGCTACGCTTTCCGTATGCCATCGTCGTATGCACGCCTTTTCAAGGATGCCGGATTCGATTTCCTGAGTCTTGCCAACAACCACAGCAACGACTTCGGCACCGAAGGTATAAAGGAAACCATGCGGCTGCTCGACAGTCTGCATATAAAATATGCCGGTGTGAAAGGCCTTTGCCGCAAGGCGTTTCTGAAACAAAAAGGTATTACGTACGGTTTCTGTGCTTTCGGACATAACGGCTACACCTACACGCACCAGAATGTGGAAACGGTGAAGGAGATACTTCACGAGCTGCGCGACTCGTGCGACATACTTATAGTGTCGTTCCACGGCGGTGCCGAAGGCAAGGACAAGACCCATCTGCCCGAAGGCACGGAGATTTTCCTCGGCGAGGACCGTGGTAACCTGCGTTCGTTTGCCCACATGTGCATCGACGAGGGCGCCGACATCGTTTTCGGTCACGGACCCCACGTGTGCCGCGCCATGGAGGTGTACAAAGGACATCTCGTGGCCTACAGTCTCGGCAATTTCTGCACTCCCGCCGGCATCAGCGTGTCGGGCATTTCGGGCTACTCGCCTGTGCTTGTGGCACGTATCGACAGAAACGGCAAGCTTATCGACGGACGCATCCACTCGTTTATACAGGCCTTCGGCAAAGGTCCGCAACCCGATTTGGACAACAAGGTGGCGCAGTTTATCCGCTCCCTCACCAAGTCCGATTTCAAAAATCCGCACATCAAAATCGAGGACGACGGCAGTTTTGTGCCTGTAGAATAAACGTATTCTCCAACCCGCATTATCATTACTATGCCCGCAAAAAAGCCCGTAGTGGCACTTATCTACGATTTCGACGGCACCCTCTCGCCGCTCAACATGCAGGAGTACGACTTCCTGAAAGCCATCGGCATCAAGGACCGCAAGCAGTTCTGGGCCGAGAACGACCGTCTCAAAGCCAAGCACAACGCCAGCAACGTGCTGTGCTATATGCGGCTGATGCTCGAGAAAGCCCGTGCGGCGCACGTCAGCGTCAAACGCGAGCAGTTTGTGGAGTTCGGCAGGAGCGTGCAGCTGTACATAGGCGTGGAGCAGTGGTTCGATTTGATAAACGCCCTCGGCAACAAATACGGGATAAAGGTGGAGCATTACATCAACTCGTCGGGACTCAAGGAGATGATCGAAGGCACGCCAATAGCAAAGCATTTCAAGGAGATATACGCCTGCTCGTTTATGTACGACGACGGGGTGGCGGTATGGCCCGCCGTGGCTGTCGATTTCACCGCCAAAACGCAATTCCTGTTCATGATAAACAAAGGCATCGCCAAGGTGAGCGAAAACTACAAGGTGAACCGTTATGTGGCCGACAAGGACCGTCCGGTGCCTTTCAGCAATATGATCTATTTCGGCGACGGCGAGACCGACGTGCCCTGCATGCGGCTGGTGAAACAGAAAGGCGGCAACTCCATAGCCGTGTACCGTCCGCGCAACGCAGCCAAACGCGCTATGGCGGAGCAGCTTGTGGGCGAAAACCGCGTTAATTTCGCCTGCGCCGCCGACTATTCGCAGGGCGGCGAGATGTACCGCATTGTGGAATCCATCATCAAGCAGATACGTAGCAACATCGATTTCGACGAGCTGCAGCGACAGAACCAGAAACGTTTCGGAAAAACTTCGGAATAATAGAACAGATTGGGAGTCGCTACTAAAGCGAACAGTTGTTTATTGATTCTGTGGCGGAAAATAGAAACGTTTTTTGGTATTCGTAACTTTCCACAGTTTCAATAAACGTCCGGCCACCTCCGATTCGGCTTCGTTTTCCGGTTTTTTCCAAGAGATGATTGAGGTTGGAGTGCCTTTCAGCACAACGGTATTCGACGGCGAGGCCTGTATTTCTCTGAGTGCGGCTATTTCCAAGTTGTTGCGGTAGGTGCGGGGAGTGTCTTTTAAAAAGAAGAAAAGCACGACGACGGCTGTCCATACTCCGTAAATTATTTTTCGGCTCAAGCGAAAATCATTCTGCCTCAGAAGGAAAATAGAGGAGTACACGTAATAGAAAATTAATAGGCAGGATATGGGCATAATAGTGTCGTAGCGTATGATATAAGGACGGTATGGCCGGTATCCGCCAAAGGGCAAAAGCACTATGTAAATAACCGAAAAGCACAGTATCCAAAGGAACATACTGCGTGTTTCCCTGCCTTTTTCAGGATTTGAGAAACGGATTACAAGGTAATTGATTACACAAAGCAAAAACAGAATTCCAAAACCGCCGCTGTAGGTGATGAACATTCGTAAGAAACCTTGTGGCAGCAAGGCATATCGTTCCGACAATGAGACACTTGTGTCTTGCCACATGGTGTTGTATGTACCCAAATAAAGAGAATAAAGGGAGAGCAATCCTAAGGGTAGCAGAAAACGGTAGTAATGCGACGGCATATTCCTTATGGCTTTTATCAAAGAGAGGGAGACATTAAGGAAATAGTTGTGGAAATACCTTATCAGCAAAACAAGTATGGCCACCACCGCCACCGCAGGATTGATAGAGCCCGAAAAGCAGGTGAGAAACAGAAACGACACACTATAGACAACCTCCACCACGCCATTGCGTATCATTTTCTTGTTATAAAACTCACGGAAAATAAACGGCAGTAGGTAGAAAATCAGAAATATCAGGGGCAGGGCGAAGAAGAAAGAATATGTTATGCTCGGATCGATCAGCCCTATGCATCGGGTGAATCCGCAGGTTTGCATCAAAGCACTGAAAAACAGGCACGAAAAGGCGAATTTCAATTTCTTCAGATGAAAACCGCAACAAACGATAGCACTAAGTAGCAGCACTAGCAATATCTGCATGGCCGTTTTGCAAATGGCATTGCTGTAATACAGACTGTGGATGGGGTCGGTGAAATTCTGTATAAAGAAAGGCAGCGAACGGTAGGTGCCGTACATCAGATAATGCGAGAAAAAACGGTTGGGGGCCGCGTGAGGCTCACCGCTTACTAGCATTTTAACTCCTGTGGGGTCCTGGTAGAGCGGCTTGATATAGTCCAACGGCAACACACTCTCACCCATATCGCCATCCAAAGGTTCGTTGTAATGTTGTACAAAACTATAGCTGATATCCGTAAGAAAGATGCCGACACACAATAGAAATAGTATGCTGCGCCATCGCTTCGACAGTGTGATTTGTTTTTTGAATGTATTACCGCTCATATAAACTTGCTATATGTAAAGTGTATAAAATCAAGAATTTAGCACTGTGGAGCGACTTAATTCCAATAGGTCGGAACGCTGTTTGCCGTATTGTTTTTTGATTTTTTACACCAATGCAAATTTACGCAAAAAAAAATGATTTTTCTAATACAAAGGCATAAAAATATAGAAACTGTCCGGTTTACTCAATTTTTTCCAAGGATTATTTTTTTATGTCGCAGAAAAATACTATTTTTGCAAATGAAAACAGCTTTAGATATCAAGGACCAAAAAGACTTTTTTATGAGAAATACCTCACTTTTATTACTTGCATTGATGTTTTGCGTAGTATGTAACGCGCAGAAAATCAATATTGTAAATCCGACAGTGGAGATGCAGTCCAATCCGCAGGCACTGCACACGGCACAGCCTCGTTTCAGCTGGCAGTACACGGCCGATAGGCCTAATGTGGTACAATCGACGTATCGCATAATTGTCTCGTCCACCTACAAAAAAGCCAAGCGCGCTATAGGCGATTTGTGGGACACAACCGTGGCCTCGTCCGACATGCTGTATATCCCCTACAAAGGGGAAACTCTGCACAGCCGCCAGAAAGTATATTGGGCGGTACATACCAACGTGATTTATGAAGAACCCCTCAAACAGAAAGTAATAGGTAAGGTTTACATAATCAAACGCAAAAGACAAAAAACAATGTCTGTCAAAAGCGATGTGCAGAATTTTACCATCAGCCTGCTGTCGCCCGAAGACTGGGGTCCTTCTTCATTTTTTCTTTCACAAAATGCTTGTTGCAGTCTGGTGTATCCCATTGATTGGAATGCCAGATGGATAGGCCGCGACTATAGCGATGACGTGCTTACAGGTAAAACGCGTCTCGCCGCGCGTTACCTGCGCAAGGAGTTCAATATCAGAAATAAAGTTGCCTCTGCCAAGCTGTATATCAGTGGATTGGGACAATATAGCGTATATATAAACGGCAACGAGGTGGCCGCAGAGGAGATACTGAAACCGGCACTCAGCGACTACCGCAAACGTGTGTATTTCAACGCCTACGATGTTACCGACTTTGTAAGGAAAGGCGACAATGCCATTGGCGTGGTGCTTGAGGGCGGACGCTATACCGCCATGCGCTACAATCCCGACAATCCCGACCGCGACGGCACCAAAAATATACTGCATTTCGGCACGCCACGTCTTAAAATGCAACTGGAAATAACCTGTAGCATCCTTTTAGGCGGAAGCACCATCGTTATGAGCGACACCAGCTGGAAAGTAACCAACCGCGGCCCCATACGTACCGCCAACGAGTTCGACGGCGAGACGCACAACGCCAATATGGACCTCGGCGATTGGACAATGTCCAAGTACGACGACAGCCAGTGGCAAAACGTCGATATTATGGAAGCTCCCGCCGGCGCCCTCGAGCCTCAGCCCAACCCCAACATTATGGTGCAGGACCGCCTTAAACCCGTGGCGATGTTCCAGAAGGACGGCAAATGGATTATCGACATGGGGCAGAACATGGTCGGCAATGTGCAAATCGAATTAAGGAATCAGAAACGGGGCGACACCGTTACCCTGCGTTTTGCCGAAATCCTCCTGCCCGACAGCAATATGTGTATGGCCACCATGCGTGCCGCCGAATGCACCGACCGCTACGTCTCCGACGGTAAACCCGCCAAATGGCATCCGATGTTTGCAACACACGGTTTCCGCTATGTGGAGGTGAGCGGCTTGCGCGGGACGCCTTCGCTCTCCGATTTCGAGGGACGGGTGTTCTACGACAAAATGTCCGTTACAGGCACTTTCGCAACCTCCAACGAGATAATCAACAGCGTTTACCGCAACGCCTACTGGGGTATTCGCGGCAACTACCGCAGCATGCCCACCGACTGTCCGCAACGCGACGAGCGCATGGGCTGGAACGGCGACCGCACCACCGGATGCTACGGCGAGTCGTACATTTTCGACAACCACCACCTGTATTCCAAATGGATTACCGACGCCGACGACAGTCAGCTCGAAAGCGGCTCGCTACCCGACGTGATGCCCGCCTACTGGCGTTTCTACAGCAACAGCATGAC
>JAEENM010000106.1 GCA_016283745.1 Bacteroidales bacterium
GCGGCTTTTATCACGTCGTCGCCGTCGTTGAAAGTATTCTCGTCTATCGAGTGTGCCTCGTTGGTAATCACCGACATACCGAAAATCTCCATTCCGCAGTGACGGGCCACAATCACTTCGGGTATTGTTGACATACCCACGGCATCGGCGCCGATAATCGTGAAATAGTGGTATTCGGCGGGTGTCTCGTACGAAGGACCCGTGCCGGCGATATAAACGCCTTCTTTCAGCTTAACTCCTTGTTTTTCAGCAATGTCGTAAGCTAATTTCCTTATTCGTGTGCTGTATACGTGAGTCATATCGGGGAAACGAGGCCCCATCTCCTCTATGTTCTTGCCAACCAGCGGATTGGGCAGCATGTTGATGTGGTCTTTTATAATCATCAGGTCGCCGACATGGAAATCGGGGTTGACGCCGCCGGCGGCGTTGGAAACGAAAACTGTCTTCACGCCAAGGGTAGCGAAAACACGCATCGGGAAGGTGACCTCCTGCATGGTGTAGCCCTCGTAGTAGTGGAAACGGCCCTGCATTGCCAACACTTTTTTGCCGCCTAGGTTGCCGTAGATAAGGTTGCCTTTGTGTCCGATGGCGGTGGATTTCTTGAAGTTCGGGATGTCGCCGTAGGGTATCACCACGGGATTTTCTATCTTGTCCGCCAGTTTGCCCAGACCGCTGCCAAGCACAATGGCAATGGAGGGTATGTCGCTGATTCTATGTTTGATATACTCAGCCGACTCCTGAATTTTTATCATTCTTTCGTCCATATTATTTGAGTTTTTGTTTTGGCAAAGGTACACAAAAAAAATGAATTTTCTAAAAATATTATCGAACGAGAACCTAAAGTCTTAGGTTTAAAGTCAAATGACCAACAATCAATGACCTGTAACCATTGACAAATTTCATAAAAAAATCGTATATTTGCAAAACGAAAAATCGAAAACTTCTTTTATGAAACATACACTTTTCTCGGCGGTGATGTCCGCTGTAATTATCGCAACCTTAGTCTCTTGCGGCGATAAAACTCCCGTTCAGGACAGTAGCGACGACCTCTATTCCAGCTGCAAGCCCTACACCCGCTGGTGGTGGTTTTCGTCGGAGATAGACACCAACGACGTGCGCGACCAGCTGATATGGCTGAAAGACAACGAGTTCGGCGGCGTGGAGATAGCTTGGATATACCCCATGTTCCTCGATTCGGCGAAAGCCCACACCACTTTCCTCTCGCCCGAATGGGCAAAGCCTGTCGTGGTGGCGAAACGTGTTGCCGATTCTCTCGGCCTCGGCTGCGACTTCACCTACGGCACCCTGTGGCCGTTCAGCGATGTGGACTTGCCGGCCGGCGACCAGACCCGCGACTATTTCGACACCATCGAGCCCGCCCGCCGCGGCTACACGTGGGACTTCCCCCGCGAGGCACGTGTCCTCAACCATCTGGACAGCAATGCTTTCCATCGCTACGCCGACAAGATGAACAAAGGTCTGGCCGAGGCCTACAAAGGCTCGCGCTCGGGGCTGTTCGTGGATTCGTGGGAGGTGGAGACGCAGTACCTGTGGACACCCGGTTTCGGCGAGACGTTCAAAAAAGAACATGGCTACGACATAGAGCCGTTTATGAAAGACAAAACCCTGCTTGACACCGCCAACGCCGAGGTGTTCTACGACTATATGCACACCCTTTCGGGATACGTGCTGCGTGAGTTCTATGCGCCTTTCGCGGCCAACGCCAAAAAAGTCGGGGCTTTCTCGCGCACCCAGTGCGGCGGCGCCCCCACCGACCTGCTCACAGCCTTCACCCTTGTGGATGTGCCCGAGACCGAGGCGATACTCTACGAGCCGTCGTTCAGCAAGATAGCGGCATCGGCGGCCACCCTTGCGGGGAAACCCGTGGTGACTTCCGAGACTTTCACCAGCGCCTACGGCTGGACGAGTCTCCGCTATCAGAACGGCCACGGCCACAGCCCTTATCAGGGCAGGGAACAGATTGCCGACCTCAAGCTTATTTGCGACGCACTTTTCGCCAACGGCACCAACCAGATAATATGGCACGGATTTCCTTTCAACAAAGTGGGCGACACCAGCAATTTCTTCTACACCACCTGCCAGATAAGCACCAGTCCGCTGAACAACCTCAACGGCGACAACCTCATAAACTTCAACCGATATATGACCACCGTGTCGCAGTATATGCGCAAAGGGCATAACTACAGCGATTTAGCAGTGTATATGCCTCTTGAGGACGCTTGGATGGGCGGTTTCTATCCCGACTCGGTACGCAAGGTGAAGGCCTTTTTCTGGGGCGAATACGAGATGCGTTTCATCAACACCCCCGAGGCTTACAAAGGTCTGCAGCCCACTTGGGTTAACGAGCATTTCCTGAAAACCGCCTCGTTCAAAAACGGCGAGTTGAGCTGCGGAAAGGCCAAATTCAAAGCCCTGTACTGCGATGTGGAATATATGGAATACACTGCTTTGCAGGAAGTTGTGCGTTTGGCGAAAGCCGGACTTCCGGTGTTGCTCGTGCGCGACCCCAAAGAGCCGGGACGTGTAAGGCACCAAGAATACGCCGAACTTCTCGACCGTTTGCACCGACTTCCCAGCTGTCAGTCTGAGAAATTCAGCATCCAGCTCACGCCCCTTATCGAGGGCGACGACCTGCCCGATTTCTGGTGTCGCAAGGATGGCGACACGTACTATGTCTTTGTTGCCAACCCCATGACACAGACGATAGAATACCCCCTCGAATACTGCTACGCTTTCACCGACAAGGGCAGCACACGACGGATAACCGTGAACCACCACGGCAAGAGCGAGAAAATAACTCTCACTTTCAAGCCTATGGAGTCGCTGCTGATGAAAATCGACAAAAAAGGCGTGCAGTTTGTCGACTTGGGATTCACCCCGGTGAAAATGAACGGATATGTAGAACCGAAAAAATAAAGCAATATGTGTTTATTAGTTAAACTATTGGTAATCAACAAATTTAAACCCATGAAACGCCTACTGATTCTCGTTGTGCTTTTGGGACTGACATCCTCAATGTCGGCTCAACACTACGGTTTTATTCCGTCGGAACGATACATTGTTACCGTAAGCTCGTCCAATGGCCACTACCATGCCAAGAGCGTTCCGGCCCAAAGGTTGGATTATTCGCCATTTGGCGAGACTAAAGTTTACGACGCCCGTAGCGGAGAGCAGCTCTACACCATTCCGGCATGCCTCGCCGAAGGATATACTTTCGTAAGCGACGACGGGCAAACGGTGCTGCATCTATTCTATTATGACCACAAACACGGCAAAGCCGTAACGTTCTACCACAAAGGCAATATGGTGCGCCAGATAAAAGTGAAGGATTTCTTGTCCAACGACACCAGCCGTGTCCTGTTCTTTTCCGAGGACAGCATCACATACGCAACTGCCGACGGAAAGATAAGCAGTGAGCCACTGATTGCCACTTCGGAACGCAACAAGCTGATTAAAGGCTGTCCCGCCTTTGCGGTGAACGACACAGTGTTTGTTTACACCTCCACACACAAACTTGTAAGGATACACCTATCCACACAGCAAATCGACACACTGCCTTTCGGTTACCACTCCGACACACAGCTTCGGCAGATGCTGCCCGACAGCCAACTAACCTCAGACTGGACCGGACATCGACACAATAACATTGTAGAGGTAAAAAAGTTCAAATGTCCCGACGACTATGCAAAAATTGACGGCGACTACGATGAAGCAGTTAAAATTTTTGCAAAAAAAATGCGGATGGTGGCACACGATGAAGAAGACCTAATTAACTGGCGATACAAATACTATTTTGTAAAATTGTTGCTGAAAGTGGACAGACAAGGGGAAGCCACCATTTTCAAAATCGAAAGCCGCGACAGTCTGCCCGAAACGGACCTCCGTAAAGCGGTGTCGAAAATGCGTTTCGATGTAGATTTCCCCGACGGAATCGATTTTTGGTACAAGGAAATGTATTGTAAGATGCGCAAACGCAACAAAAGTGTCGCCCGCCGCGAAGGTACTATACAACGCAGGAACGACAGCATACAAAGGCGTATCCGATTCGAGGCCGAAAGCATCGACGGCGTTTACATCCCCCGCAACTTGGAGGAATGTTTCCACGTTCTGGACACCATGCTCCACCCCAGCGACCGCAACATTATCAAAGCTGAAAGCCGCGACGGAATGAGTAAATACCACTTCTCGTTAGGAATGTGGATGCGCAACAACTGGGGACTTTGGGGCGGCTCGCGGCTACAGACCTATCTCTACCATCGCGGACTGTACCATCCCGACGATATGTCGGGCGAAGTGCTGAGTTTCTACAACGACTACCTTTGGGGCCGCGACAGTGCATGGCGAGCCTTCGACACCACTCTGGTGCCTCCGCCCCCTCCCGACACCGCCACCGAAGCACTGCCACAGTACCATATCGCCGACAGGCAGCTGAAAAAAATTCTCAACCGCATTATCGACGGCAAAGTTTTTTTATTTCCTGATGAGAACAACCCTTTGGATGAATACGACCATTGTTTTATCGAATTCACTCCACTTACCATCACTGATTCTACAAACAATGAATTAGTCAATGAATTGGTCGATTTTTTCAACGACACCACCGAAAAATATACCGATTTGAGTTGTTCCAAACAGCCGTTGAAATATCCATTCTCGCTCCAAAAACCGTTTATCTGCCTCACTGTCACTAAAATCAATGACTTTAATGACAGGCCCTCAATAGGCTATATCTACTATCGGAAGCATTATTTTATGCTTACAAACGGAAACGATTTTAAAACCATAAATAACACAGAAACAAGCATTTCCGTAGAAAACGCCGAATCCGATTTCTCACAATTCCTCAAACCCACCAACAAAAGCCGCCGTTTCTGGAAGCCGAAAAAGTATCATCATAACAAGTGGCCCGAACCATACAGAGGTTACATCTATCAAGAAGGTCGGTGGTATATCATTGAGGAAAGATAGTTTTAGGGGGAATACCATTTTCAACACTTACCTCAAAGAACACGTTGCAATAAAACGAAAAATTCTACGTTAAATAATAAATGGAATCTCAGGATATAGAATACAAACAGTCGTGGAAAGACGACTATCTGAAATGGATTTGCGGTTTTGCAAATGCTCAAGGTGGAACCATATTTATTGGTGTTGATGATGACGGAAATGTCTGTGGTTTGAACAATGCCAAAAAATTGATGGAAGATATTCCCAACAAAATTGTAAATTATATGGGAATAGTTGCGGAATTGACACTTTACAAAAAAGATGAAAAAAAATACATCGGGATTGCTATCGAACCCAATAATGTACCAATAAGTTTCCGTGGCAAATACTATTATCGTTCTGGCACCACGATGCAGGAACTTAATGGTGTCGCTTTGCAACAGTTTATTTTGAAAAAGATGGGGCATTCATGGGATGACATAGCAAACGATTCCGCAACCATTGATGATTTGGACAGAGAAGCCATTGATTATTTTCTGAGAATCGGTCATAAGAACGGACGTATTAGTGAAAATGAATTGGATGCTCAAACAGAAATAGTTTTACAAAATCTTAACCTGATAAATGAGAATGGCAAAATAAAAAATGCCGCCCTGCTGCTCTTTGCCAAACGCCCTCAGCGGTACTTCACTTGTGTGCAGTTCAAAATAGGGCGTTTCGGCAATAGCGAAGCCAATCTTATTATTCAGGATATCATTGAGGGCAATATTATACAGATGGCTGACAGAGTAGTAGAAGTTTTAAAATCAAAATATTTGACATCCCCAATACGTTTCGAGGGGATGAACAGAATTGAAACTTTGGAGATTCCCGAAGAGGCTCTGCGTGAGATTATTTGCAATGCCATCGCGCACAAGGATTATACTGGAGCTCCAGTACAGATGCGTGTTTGGGACGACCGTGTTGAGATATGGAATGAGGGTGTTTTGCCAATGGGTTATACACCAGCCACACTACTAACGACACACTCTTCCCGTCCTCGCAACAAAAACATTGCCAACGTGTTTTTCAAAGCTGGTTTCATCGATGCATGGGGACGTGGCTATAAAAAGATCCGAGAGGGATTTGAACAAGTAGGGTTGCCAATGCCCACAATTGAAACTGTTGATGGTGGTGTGAAAGTAACCTTCAAAAGAAACAATTATGGTTTTACCAAAAACGACTCTGAAAATGTGGAGAAAATGTGGAGAAAATGTGGAGAAAATGTGGAGAAAATTGTGAAGATAATAGAAGAGGAACCATCTATAACAGCCAAACAGATAGCCGAGCGGCTAGGCATGTCACAACGGTGGGCGGAGGATCAGATGAAAAAGATGAAAGCACAAGGAATTATTCGACGTGTCGGACCAGACAGAGGCGGACATTGGGAAATCATAAAGGAACAGTCCTAATATCAACCTGCTAAACAGCAATAATCATGAATAATTTCTTATCGTCTGTATTAGAGTGGCTTACAGGTGCCATCGAGTCGGTTTACAGCTGGGTGTGGAGTCCGGCGCTGGTGGGCTTGTGCCTTGTGGCGGGACTTTATTTCACCCTGCGCACCCGTTTTGTGCAGGTGCGGCGTTTTCGCGAGATGTTCCGTCTGCTGTTCGGCAGTGCGGGAAAGAACAAAAAAGCCGTGGGCATATCGTCGTTTCAGGCTTTTGCCATGGCCCTTTCGGGACGTGTGGGCACGGGCAACATCGTAGGCGTGGCCACCGCCATAGGATTCGGCGGGCCGGGAGCCATAGTGTGGATGTGGATAATAGCTTTCTTCGGTGCCGGCAGCGCTTTTGTGGAGGCAACCCTTGCACAGATTTACAAGGAGAACCACAACGGACAGTTCCGCGGCGGTCCGGCGTATTATATCGAAAACGGACTGCGGTCGAAAGTGTTCGGATGCATTTTTGCGGTGCTGGCGGCAATGGCCTGCGGCATTTTCCTGCCTCCCGTGCAGTGCAACGGCATAGCCCTCTCCTGCTCCCGCTCCTTTGGCGTGGAGGTGTGGGTTATAGGACTTGTGGTGGCGGCACTTATCGCCCTTGTGATAATAGGCGGGGTGAAACGCATTGCCAACGTGGCGCAGATTGTAGCCCCCGTGATGGCGGTGGTTTACATACTGCTCTCTATAGTGGTTTTGGTGATAAACTACCGTCTTGTGCCCGATGTGTTTATGCAGATGCTGCGCGGCGCGGTGGGTGTCAACGAGGTGGGCGGCGCCCTGCTCGGCACCACCATAGCGTGGGGCGTTAAACGCGGCATCTACAGCAACGAGGCCGGACAAGGCACTGGCCCTATAGTGGCCGCCGCCGCCAAGGTGAGCCACCCCGTGAAACAGGGACTGGTACAGGCTTTCTCCGTGTATATCGACACCCTGCTGGTGTGCACCGCCACCGCCATGATGATACTGGCCTGCAAGACGTACAACATCATCGACACCGTGGAGCAGACCGCCTCGGGTGCCGTGGTGACATATCTGCAACAGAATCCCCTTGCCCCCGAGGGCGAGCCTGGAGTGTTCTACACCACCGGAGCCTTGGGAACAGTGGTAGGACTGAAAGCCGGAGACATGATTATCTCCATCGCGCTGTTTTTCTTCGCTTTCACCACCATAATGGCGTACTACTATTACGCCGAGACCAACCTTGTGTACCTTTTCAACCGCTGGCGCCGGCGTATCTACCGCAAACATCCCGAACGCCTCGAAGAGCTTGAGAAAGCCGACATGAATTTCGGCGACGACCGAGGCGAGAAGGTAGTGATTTGGATACTGCGTATCTGCACCATTGGTGCGGTTTTCATAGGCTCGCTGGTGGGCAGCGGCGTGGTGTGGACCATAGGCGACATCGGCGTGGGCGCGATGGCTTGGATAAACATCGTGGCCATACTGCTGCTCTAGCCCAAAGCCCTGCGCGCCCTCAAGGAC
>JAEENM010000107.1 GCA_016283745.1 Bacteroidales bacterium
AGCAACAGTGTATCACACCCCACAGCTAAAGTCCCATCTTCCCGAATATCCATACAAAGTAGATTTTCATATGGGATTTCCATGGCAGACCAAGCCCCATCTTTGTAAATCACCGCTTTGTCGGAAAAGACAAACCAAATTGTTCCGTCAGATGCTTCACGGATGTCACGCACATCTATGCTTTCAACACCCAAATCGGCTGCATTGAAAACTGTCCAGTTGCTGCCATCATACCTGGCGATGCCCTCCTCCGGACGTGAAAATTCAGCCCACAGATCCCCTTTGGAATCCACAAACAACGTCGTGATGCAATCGCCTTTGAGGAGAGAGTTCTCCTTGTTGAAAACGGTAAATGTGTTGCCATCGAATTTGATCAGGCCATATTTGACGGTTCCCATCCACTTGTTGCCACTTTTATCCAAAGCAATGGCCCATAAATCATCAGTGATCAGTTCTGAATTGACTGTGTCGTAAATCTTTACATTCTGTGCAATGCACGAAGCAACCGACATCACAAAGAAACAAATCAGGATAAAAGATTTCAAATACTTCATAAACATTGTGTTTCTATGCAAAAATCAAAATAACATTGTGTGGCAAAACCACAAAACAATTGATTTGCAAAAATACGATTTATTTTCCAATTGTCCAAATTGGATTTTTCTCCAGCAACATCACGTTTTCCACGTGTTGGGTGTGGGGGAACATATCCACGGGCTGAATGGCCTTCACCGCATATTTCTCCGAGAGCATGGCCACGTCGCGGGCTTGGGTGGCGGGGTTGCAGCTCACATAAACGATCTTCTGCGGCAGGGTGGCAAGTAGCTGGTTCACAACCTTTTCGTGCATGCCTGCGCGCGGCGGGTCGGTGATGACCACGTCGGGAGTGCCGTGCTGGGCGATGAAATCGGGGGTAAGTATGTCGGCCATGTCGCCGGCAAAGAAAGTGGTGTTGTCGAAACCGTTGAGTTCGGCGTTGACACGGGCGTCGGCCACGGCGTCCTCCACATACTCGATGCCCACCACTTTATTGCAATATTTGGCCACAAAACAGGCTATGGTGCCAGTGCCGGTGTAGAGGTCGTAAACGGTCTCAGTGCCCTGCAGTCCTGCGGAATCGGCCACAAAGCCGTACAAGCTGCGCGCCTGCTGCGAGTTGGTCTGGTAGAACGACTTGGGACTGATACGGAACTTCAGCGGGGTGTCGCCTGTGTGGTAGGCAGGCATAATCTCGGTTATGTACGGACTGCCGTGGTAGCACTCCACGTCGAGGTCGTTGTACGAATCGTTGAGTTTTTCGTTAATAATATATTGTAGCGAAGTGATCTGCGGAAATTCGGCTTTCACGAAATCAAGCAGGGGGAACAGCAGACTTTTGTCGTCCTTGGCCACAATCACAATAAGCATCCACTCGCCCTCTTGCGTGTTGCGTATAACAAGGTTGCGGAGATATCCCTCGTGGGTGCGGATGTCGTAGAAATCCAACCCTTGCTGCGAGGCGTATTCGCGTATGCGGTTGCGGATATCGTTGGAGAGGTCGTCCTGAAGGGCGCAGTGCTGTATGTCGAGCACCTTGTCGTAAAGTCCGGGGATATGCAGTCCGAGGGCGTTGGGCTGTGGCTTGAAATCGGGATTGGAAATCTCCTCGGGTGTCATCCAACGGCGGTTGGAGAAGGTGAATTCCAGCTTGTTGCGATAGTGGAAGATACGTTCCGAGCCGCAGATGGGACTCATGGCCGACACGTCGATTTTGCCGATACGTTCCAAGTTGCTCGCCACCTGATTCTGTTTGCATTTCAGCTGGTCAGCGTAGTTTAGTATCTGCCATTTGCAGCCGCCGCACACTCCGAAATGGGGGCATTGCGCCGGCACACGGCGGTCGCTGTAGTGCTTTATGGCGATGGCCTTGCCTTCGGCATAGTTTTTCTTCGATTTCAGGATGCGGATGTCCACCACGTCGCCGGGCACCACAAAGGGCACGAACACCACTTTGTTCTCCACCCGCGCGAGGGCCATGCCCTCCGACACGGCGTCGATTATCTCCACGTCGGTGTATATCACCTCTTTTTTCGCTTTGCGCATAGTTCTTTCGTTTTTTTCGTGTTCCGTGACGCCATTTTGCCACTCCATAAAAGTCAAAAAAGAAGCAAAGTGGACTTCACCCTGCTTCTTTTTTCCTTTAAAGGCTATGTTTTTTCTTTTTTGGCGCCAAAGAAAAATAAAACTCTATCGTTCGTCGGAAACGGTCAGTTTTTTTCTGCCTTTCTTTCTGCGAGCAGCCAAAACTCGACGTCCATTTGCTGTGGACATGCGTTGACGGAAACCGTGCTTATTGGCTCTCTTTCTGCGTGATGGTTGAAATGTTCTTTTCATTTTTCGTCTATTTTTGAGTTTGCAAAGATACGAAAAAAATCAATACCAGCGAAAAAAATTTTCATTTTGTCCCCGAAAAGGGTTTCGCCCCTCAAAAAACGTCAAAGTAAACAATTGAACAATAAGTTGTTAAAAAAACAGATAAAACAATGCGCTTACAAACAAAAAAAATTGAGTACCTTTGCAAACCGAAAAGAAAGTCTCTTTTCGCATCAAATTTTGACAAAAATAGTATGACAAAAGACACGTTTTTTGAATACGTTTCCAACCCGTTGCGGTTTAGTCTGCAGGACAAACTCGACATACACAACGAACGCATGAGCTACCCTTTCTGCGCCGTGCTTCAGGTGCTTGATCTGCTCAGCGACAAAGCCACCTCCGGCGCCAGTTTCGACCCACAGATGGTGTCGCGCGTGTCGGTGCAGGTGCCCGAAAGCGCCACCCTTGCGGCAAAACTCGAAAAAACCGCCCTCAAAACCGACGACTCCGCCTCCGAAGCCGAGGCACGCCATCTGAAAGAGAAAATCGAGGCCGCCAAAAACAAGGAGATGGGCTTCACCGCCTCCGGCGAGATCGACATCCTCGACGAGATAAATTCCTTCCAGGATATCTCGTTCAAAACTGCTCCAAAAAGCGTAATTTTGGAGAAATTTCTCGACCCAAACACCCAAAAAGCACCCCAAAACGCCCCCGAAAAACACCTCACAATCGACGAATTGGGCAAAAAAAGCAATTCCGACAGCGATGGCTTAACCACTGAAACTCTTGCAATTATACTCGAAAAACAGGGCAAAATTGAAAAAGCTATAGAAATATATGAAAAATTGATGCGCCAAAATCCAGAAAAAAATAGTATCTTTGCAGTCCGAATTTCGGAATTGAAAAATAAGTTAGAAACTAAATAAAAAGATACAAAATGAACACAGGTTTTTACACAGCTCTTGTAGTTATCATACTTGTAATTTGCGTTATTCTGGCACTCGTTGTTCTCGTTCAGAACTCCAAAGGCGGCGGACTGGCATCCAATTTCCAAAGCCAGAACCAGTATATGGGTGTGCGTAAAACCGCTGATTTCTTGGAAAAAGCCACTTGGACTTTGGCCGTTTTACTGATGGTTTTCAGCCTCGCTTGCGTAGCTTTCGTTCCCAAACACACCAACGACGACAAACAGAAAACCGAGTCCGGCATAAAACTCGACAATGTGAACATCCCTATGAACAACCCCACAACTACCACCACTCCTGCTCCCGCTACCGCTACCGAAAACGCCGCTCCTGTAGCTCAGCCCGAAGCCGAATAACAGTAACACAACAAGAAAAATATAAAAAGCGATTTGCTCCGCAAATCGCTTTTTTTTGACGAAAAAATACAGAGATGGACACCAACACACAAGTGCTGCGAATGCTTTTCGCCAATTTCCCCCACACCCCTACAGATGGGCAGCGTGAGGCCGGCGACGCCATTGTCCGTTTTCTGTTCGACCCAGACCCCGACTCAGCTTTTGTTCTGAAAGGCTACGCCGGCACCGGAAAGACAACCCTCGTCAGTGCCCTGATACAAACCCTGCCGCAACTTAAAGTGCGCACCGTGCTCCTCGCCCCCACCGGGAGGGCCGCCAAGGTGCTCTCCAACTACTCCGGCCGTCAGGCTCTTACCATCCACAAAAAAATCTACGCCACCACCGCCGACGCCAACGGCCTGCTGCGGTGCTCGCGCATTCCCAACAAACACTCCTACACCCTTTTCATCGTCGACGAGGCCTCGATGATCGGCGAGGACAACGACAGCGGCCGCAACCTGCTCGACGACCTTGTGAGCTACGTGAAAGAGGGCTCCCACTGCCGCCTGATGCTCATCGGCGACACCGCACAGCTGCCACCCGTGGGCTCGCCCTTAAGTCCGGCCCTCGACTGCGAATACCTCTCGCGAATGACCAACCTTAACATCTACACCGCCGAACTCACCGAAGTGGTGCGTCAGGCCGAGACCTCGGGAATTTTGTTCAACAGCACGCTGATACGCAACCAGATAGCCGCGGGCAACGACATTGCAGAGACACCCGTTTTCCAACTGAACGGAATCAACGACGTTGTACGTATCTACGGCGGTGAGCTGGAGGACATCCTCAACAAAGAATACTCCGACAAAGGCTCCGAGGAGGTGGTGGTGATTTGCCGCACCAACAAACGTGCCAACATCTTCAACAACGCCATACGCAACCGCATCCTTTTCCGCGAGGACCAGCTGAACACAGGCGACTACCTTATGGTGGTGAAAAACAACTATTTCTGGACCGATGAAGATGCCTCCTTGGGATTCATCGCCAACGGTGACATCGCCGAGATTCTTCGACTGCGCAATTTCGAGGAGATGTACGGATTCCGTTTCGC
>JAEENM010000108.1 GCA_016283745.1 Bacteroidales bacterium
ATGGTTACTGGATTGGTAGCGACCACTGGAAGTTGCAATGTAGTAAATGTCTCCTGACTGCCGTAGGCAGTTCCCACCACGTTGGTGGCGTATGCACGAAGATAATAGGTGGTGCCTGTGACAAGTCCCGTAACATGGCTAACGAAGGCTCCCGCACCGGTGCTGTCGGAAGTATGGCCGTCGGTGACGGTAGGATTGGGCGAGGTGCTCCAGCACACACCTCGGGCTATTATGGCAGCGCCGCCGTCGCTGGTCACGTTGCCGCCACTCACAGCTGTGTCAACCCACACGCCCGACACTGGGGCCGTGGTTACCGTGGGCAGCACGGGAGTGGTGACTGTCAACTGGTTGCCATACGAAATGCCGGCGGTATTTATCGCGTATGCGCGTATATAATATAAGGTACCGGGGGTAAGTCCGGTGACTCTGCTTACGAAAGAGCCGTTGCCCACACCGTCGGTGGTATGAGTGTCGTAAACTGTGGGGTTTTGCAAAGTGCTCCAGCAGACGCCCCTCTGATAGATGATTGCTCCGCCATCGGACACTATAGCACCGCCACTGAGAACCGAAGTGCCTGTTACCGAGTCAATTGCACGGGTGGTTATAGTGGGTTTGTCGGCAAATTGCAGCATTATCATCTCGCTGCCGTTCTGCATCTGGGTGATGATGTTACTGCCGGTGGTATCGTTGCCGTTGATGATATAGCCGGTGTATCGCATAAAGTCGCCGAGCTGGAAAGTCTGGTTGCTCCTCATTTTCAACGTTGGCGATTTCACAGGCCCGCAGTCGGTTATTGCGTTGGTCTCGCCCGACGATTGGTTCAGGAGCTTGAGCGAGGTGTGTCCCTCGTTTGTCGATGCCACAAGCATATACAGCTGCGGCTCGCGCAAAGTTATGCGGAAAGCGTGACGGCCGGCAGGGAGGCTCTGTCTGTGTTCGGCAATGCGACGCCCGCTGAGGTCGTAAATCTGCAGATAAACATCTTCGGAGCGGGGCAGCTGCAACGAAACCATGGTGTTGCCGCCAAAGGGGTTGGGATAACCCTCAAGGGCGAAGTCATCTTCGTCGGCTTCTTCGATGCCCACGGAGGCTGTCAATGTCAAAACGGTGTCGGGATAGACGAGAGTCTCGGTCCAGCCGCGCGAAAGGTTTTCCACTTTCACAGTGCTTAAACACTTATACGTCCCGTCGAGACCGGAACCTACAAAACCGAGGTTTACCATGTTGTTTTGAGCCATACACAAGGCCGTGGCGACAACAAGAGCCAGCGATAAAAGAAATCTCTTCATACTTCAACGTTTGCTTGTAATTATCATACAGCATATTAGACACTCCGCACCACCGATTGCTACATTGCACCATAAGGTGCTAAAACACAGCGCATAGTGGTTGCGGCGACACAATATGCCAATCTGCAAATATACGAAAAAAAAATGACTTTATAAAGCATTATCAAATTTTCATCAAGTTGTAATGTTAAATCATCCTGCCGTTGAAAAAATATCACACAAAATAAAAATAAAATCGTATATTTGCATTGCAATTCGTCATACGTATTATATGCAAATTGCACAAACACAGTAAAATAAAAACAAAACAGATAAAAAAGCATCATATATGGAATACAATTATCTGAAAATAAACAATATAGACAATATCTGCACGGTGGCCATCTCGGCTCCCAAGTCGCTCAACGCCCTAAATTCCAGTGTTTTGGCGGAGCTAAACGCTTTCCTCGAAAGCCTCGACACCAACGCCACACGCGTGCTTATCATCACCGGCGACGGCGAGAAATCCTTCGTGGCTGGCGCCGACATCTCGGAGATGAGCAACCTCAACGAGAAGGAGGGCTTCGATTTCGGCAAACGCGGCGCCGATGTGTTCCGCAAAATCGAGGTGCTGCCTATCCCCGTCATCGCCGCAGTTAACGGCTTCGCCCTCGGCGGCGGCTGCGAGCTGGCCATGGCCTGCGACATACGCATCGCCTCCAGCAACGCCAAATTCGGTCAACCCGAAGTTGGACTGGGCATCATTCCCGGCTTCTCCGGCACCTGCCGTCTGGCTCGCATCGTGGGCATGGGCATCGCCAAGGAGATGATTTACACCGGCAAGGCCATCCGTGCCGAAGAGGCTCTGCGCATAGGTCTTGTAAACGCCGTCTATCCGCAGGAGGAACTGATGGACCAAGCCATGGCAATGGCCAAGAAAATTGCTGCCAACGCCCCGATAGCAGTACGCTACGCCAAGGTGTGCATCAACTGGGAGTACGACCTGCCTGCCGGCAAAGCTATCGCTTTCGAGAACACCATGTTCGGCAAATGCTTCGCTACCAATGACCAGAAAGAGGGCATGGACGCATTCCTCAACAAACGTCAGGCCGAATTTAAAAACGAATAAACATTATTTCTAACCCTTTAAAATACATTCAATTATGAAAATATGTGTTATAGGAACCGGCACAATGGCCAAAGGCATAGTGAAAGCCTTCGCCGTTAAGATGCCCATTGTTATGAAAAGCCGCACACAGGCAAGTCTTGACAAAGCCATGGCTTCCATCGCCAAAGGTTATGGAAAGCTCGTGGAAAAAGGCAAAATGACTCAGGAGGCTGTGGATGCAATTCTGAAAAACATCTCCACCACCACCGACTACGCTACCTTTGCCGACGCCGACCTCGTAATCGAAGCCGCCGTTGAAGATATGCAGCTCAAGAAAGATGTTTTCGGCGAACTGGACAAAATCTGCAAACCCGAGACTATCTTCGCAACCAACTCCTCGTCGCTGTCCATCACCGAGATAGCCGCCTGCACCAGCCGTCCCGCACAGTTCATCGGCATGCACTTCTTCAACCCCGCCGACCGCATGGCTTTGGTTGAAGTGATCAAAGGCCAGCTCACCAGCGAAGAGGTTACCAAATGCATCGTCGACCTTGCCACTTCTATCGGCAAACAACCCGTGGAGGTGAAGGAAGCCCCCGGTTTCGTGGTGAACCGCATCCTTATCCCCATGATCAACGAAGCTGTCGGAATCCTTGCCGACGGTATCGCCTCCGCCGAAGACATCGACAAATGCATGATGCTTGGCGCCAACCACCCGATGGGACCTCTGGCTCTGGCCGACCTTATCGGCAATGACGTGAACCTCGCCATCATGGAAGTGCTCTACAAAGAGTTCGGCGATCCCAAATACCGTCCTCACCCGCTGCTCCGCAAAATGGTGCGCGCAGGTCTGCTCGGACGCAAAACCGGCGAAGGTTTCTACAAATATTAATTCGAGAACACCTTTTGTTAAAAACTTCCGCACCCGATAAGTGCGGAAGTTTTTTTTATTGTCTGCAGAATTTCATTTTGTCATTTGAAATAAAGTTCGTAAATTTGCACCACAAAAAAAAACACCATATCATGAAAAAAACAACACCCATAGCCTTGCTGACAGGCGCGATAATGCTTTTCGGATGCAACAACCGTCCGCAGAATCCCGAACCCGTAATGCCCGAAGAGATCGAGGAACCGGCACGTGAGATAACCTACACCACCTATTCCGCCGGCGACTCCAACAACGCCTACTTGATACGATATAAAGCCACGCTGCCTGAACTTGAAGACGACTTTGCCGTGGAGAACATACGCACCACGCTGATGGGCGTGTTCAACGCTCCCAACGCCAACGACCCGCAAACAGCGCTGGAACGCCACATGCAGCAAACCAAGATAGAGTTCACCGAAATGCACAACCAGATGATAACCGACGACGTGTGGGAGTTCGATCCTCCGCAACTCGAGTCGTGCGCGACGATAACTCACCTCTCCTCGAACAAATATTTCTCCACATACGTCGTATCGGCTTCTTACTACGGAGGCGGCGCCCACGGCGGTTTCAACAAAAGCTATATGGTTTTCGACAACAGCACCGGAAAACAGATTACCGAAAAGAGCTTCCTGACCAACAAATCGGCCGTTACCAACCTGCTCAAAACCTCGGCACTGAAACAATACATCCGCGAAAATTCCGAATTCGAGGTCTTCGACAAGGACTACATCACCGCAAACGGCAATTTCTTCTTCACTCCCGACTCGTTGATATATCAGTATGGGGAATACGAGATAGCGGCCTACTGCTTCGGCCGTCCGATGTTCCGTCTCCACAAAAACGACGTCAAACAGTACCTCAATCCCGACTCGCCGGTTTACAAATACTGGTTCGGAGAATAGATTTCAATTAGGAATTAGGAGTTAGGAATTTGGGCGGAAGCCGGACAAACTGCCCCGTAGGGGCAACATTTTTAGTTGAAAGTTGAAGGTTGAAATTAGTTTATAGTTTACAATTTATTGTTGATAATCACATCTCTTCGCTCCTTAGTTTCTTAACTTCTTAACACCTTCACATTTTCACACTTTCTTTAAAAAAAAATCGCTCTTTTTCACTGTTCACGGGTCACTGATTATAAAAAAAATACAAATTTAACACATTATAAATCAGTGTATTACCCTCCCTAAAAATAGTTTGTCAAAATTGTTTGGAATATCAAAAAAATAATGTAATTTTGCAAAATCGTATCTATCGGATTATCTCGGACTTTAAAAAAAAGATAACGAAAAAAATAAGACAAAAAAAATAATCAAAAATATATAAAACAATGAAGAAGAGAAATTTATTTTTGGCACTTGCCGCGATAGCGTTTGCGGGTGCCGTAGCGTTTGCCAGCTGCGAAAGGCAGGATGACACAGTCGTTATCAATAATAATGGCACACCAGTGGAAACATGGCGTTGTATAGGCCAAAGTTATGAATATATCGGAAACGGAACGGACTCTCTAAGCGATCCTTTCGGCAACCCTGCATTCAGATTGGTTCAGGACTCTCTTTTCATCATCACTGCAAATGTTTCCCCAAACAAATATATTCTTTATTCAAAGGTTGTCAATTTTGATACCACACGGCTGTTTTTCAAAGATAATACTTGGACTTCGTATTCTTTCCCCACAACATACGGCAGTCCTACGTTTTTTATTGACGGTTATGGTCCCGACTCATCGTCAATCACTCCACTTGAACAGGGTTATCGCTTTGATGTACTGAGACATACAGCCGACACCTTGAGCATCTCATATCTTTATCAAGGTCCTTGGAATGGCAATATAAAACTTCCCTGTTGTTATTATATGTTTACAAGGGTAAGAAACTAACTTTTGAATGATACGTCTAAAGCTGCGGCGGATTGGAACAATCCGCCGCAGCTTATCTTTGTATTACAACTATTATTTTGCACTTAAACAATTGAATATGGAAAGTTGAGGGAGGAAAGTTGAAATTACTGCCAACTTACCATCAACAATTAAACAATTCAACAGTAAACAATTCAACATTCCCACATCACTTCTTCGGCAGCGCGATGCGGAATGCCGTACCCTGTCCCACCACCGAGTATTTCACAAAAATCTTTCCTTTGTGATACTCTGTTATTATGCGCTGGGCGAGCGAAAGGCCCAACCCCCACCCTCTCTGCTTGGTGGTGAATCCCGGCTGGAAAATCTTTTTGTACATCGAACTCGGCATACCCTTGCCCGTGTCGCACAGGTCGATAAACACCTGTTTTTCGTCCTCGCTCAATATTATTGAGAAAGTGCCCACGCCGTTCATCGCGTCGATGGCGTTTTTGCAGATATTCTCAATCACCCACTCGAAAAGATACGAGTTCAGCGGTATCATTATCTCCTTGTCGGGAATATTCTCCACAAAGGTCACTTTCTTGGAAGTTCTGTTTTTCAGATAGTTGAGCGAATTTTTAAGCACCTGCACCACATCCTCATCTTTCAGTTCGGGCACCGAGCCTATTTTGGAGAAACGATGTGTGATGGTCTCCAATCGGTTGATGTCTTTCTGAACCTCCACGGCATATTTCTCCTCCAAGCCCTTTTCACGGAAATAGTCGAGCCACGCGAAGAGCGATGAGATGGGCGTTCCCAGCTGGTGCGCCGTCTCCTTGGCCATACCCACCCAGATGAGGTTCTGCTCCATGGTGCGCTGGGTGCGGAAAAGGTTGTACGACACTATGATAAGCACAAAAGCCACAAACACATACACCAACGGCAGCCATCGCAGGGTGTCGAGCAGCTCGGTATGTTCGTAAAACACAAGGGCTTTGCGTCCGCTGGGCAGCTGTATCTCGATAGGCGTGTTGTCCTCCTCCATCTCGGCAAGCTTGGCACGCAACTTGGTTGAGGTGTTGAAAGTGGCAGTGTCCACATTTCCCGACGAGATGACCTTGCGCCTCTCGCTGTCGGTAATGATTACAGGCACAAACACAGAGTTGTTGGTGATGTCGTTGAGGAATGACTTGGTGAAATCGTTCAAAAAGCGCCGCAGGTCGGAGTAGATTTTCGACTCCTTATAGAACATAAAAATCTTGATGCCGTAAATCTCGTAGTAGAACGGCGGTTCCTTGGTGAACTCCTCCCGCAGACTGCCTTCCAGCTTGGTGCCTTCCAGTTTGGTTACGCCTTTCGGCAAATCCACGTTGCGGCACATCGTTATTATGCTGTCCTCGTCGGTAAGAATCACCGGAATAGTCTGGTTTGCAATGATATAGTTATAGTAGAACCCCACTTCGCCGTTGATGGAGTTGGCCGAATGTTCCACAAACAGCCGCTGTGCCTCGGCGTAGAGCGTCATGCGGGTGCGCTCCTCGGCCTGCACTTTGGCAAAGAAATCGTCGGTATGGCTCACCAGCTCGGCTTTCTGCCAGATGGCGTTGGCCCACAGCCGCACCTTTTCCTTTTCGGAGTTCTCTATCTGACCGGCGATGCGGTTCACCTCCCAAAGCGCGAAAAAGCCCAACGCTATGGTGAGCGAAAGGATGATGTATTTGCTTGTGCGTGAGATATATCGGCTTTTCATACTGTACTATTCTGTTTTTACCGCCTTGGCGGGACTTACACGGGCTATATAGCTTGCGGGTAGCAGCAGGGCCAGCACGCACGCCACAGCCATAACAAGGCTTACAAGCACAAATATCCACGGGTTGAGGTCGATAGGCACGGAACTCATGTGGTAGCTCTCGCTGTCGAGTTTCACAATGGCGAACTTATCCTGCAACAGACAGAGTGTCAATGCTATGGCATTGCCTATCAGCACGCCTTTGGCAATGATGCCCACCGATTTGTAAACAAATATCTTGCGTATCGATGCGTTGGTGGCACCCATCGTCTTGAGCAGCCCTATCATCGATGTCTTTTCGAAAATCATTATCAGCAGTGCCGAAATCACCGCCACAACGCACACCAGCATCATAATACCGAGAATGAGGTAGATGTTGGCGTTGAGCAGGTCGAGCCACGAGAATGTGTCGGGATTCTCCTCTTTCACCGTCCTTACGGTAAGGAAACTGCCCAGCATCGAATACACATCGGCGGCCACACGGTCAAGGTTGTCGAAATCGCTCACGAACACCTCGTAGCCCTGAACCAGATTGGAGTCCCAGCCGTTTATCTTCTGCACCTGACGCATGTCGCCGATAACAAAACGTTCGTCGAAATCGGTGAGGTTGGTGCTGTAGATGCCCACTATCTTGAAAGCGCGGGCGCGGTAGTTGTTGTTCTGCCAGAAATAGGTGGGCACTTTGTCGCCGATGTTCAGCAGCATCTTTTCGGCAAAACGCTGCGACACAATCACTTCGTTCGAAGGACTGTCGCCGCTCAAATCGAACAGCCGTCCCTCTTTCATATTCTCCTTGAAAAAAGTGGAGTCGAAATCGCTGCCAATGCCCTTGAATATGATACCGTGGATTTTGTCCTTGGTCTTCACCATTCCGCCTTTCGAGGCGAAGAACTGCACGTGGCTCACACCGTCGACCGCGAGTATGGTGTTCACCGTAGCCTCGTCGGCCACCAGCGGCAGCTGTTCGTAGTAGTTGTTGGCACTTTCGAAAGGCATCACGACAATGTGCGAGCCGAAACCAACTATCTTGCGGGTTATCTCGTTCTGGAACCCCCTGAGTACGGCTACAGCAATCACCACCACCATCACGCCAAGAGCGATGCTGCAGGTGGAAATCCTAATCAAAGGACGCGAGAAATTGCCCTTGTCCTTGCTCAGAAAACGCTTCGCTATAAGCCGTTCGTAATTCAAGGCACGCTGTTATTTAGAAATTGTATCCCAGTCTCAGCACCAGCATGTTCTGCGACAGCTTTTTGCCTATCTCGAAAAATTCTTCGGAATGTTCCTGCTCTTTCTGGTAGTTCAAATCGAAAGGATAGTTGCCATATTGTTCATGGTCGTAGAAAACATAATCCTTGTAGCCTGTGATTTTTGAACGGCCAAGGAAATAATAGTGCAGTCCTACGGAATAGCGATCCTGCCACGTGGCTCCAATGCCCACCTGACAGGCAAAAGCCGGTTTCCAGTTGAAATGAATGGTTCCCTCTGTGGTGCTGTAAGTCTTCACCTGGTTATCGCCGTGGATGGTAAGGTCGTTCAAACGTGCCTCGTATTTGAATTCCTTGATGTCGGAAATCTTGCGCACATTCACGCCAACCGCCGTCTCGCCCCACAGACTCCAGTCCTGGTTCAGTTTATAAACACCGTTCACACCTACCATAAGAGGTATGTTTATGTAAAACAGCTGGTATGCGGGACTGAACTGTATAGTTATATCGTTGATGTCGGGACGCATATTGCGGTTGCTGAGGTAATCAACATGGTGACTTACCATAGCCTGAAACAGATTGTCCTCGGCCACGGAGTGCACGCCGTTGTAGAAGAAGTCGAGGGTGGCTATGAAATTGTATTTGAAGAGGGTGAACACTCTGCCCACCTTGCCGAGCCTTGTCAGCGGCATGGCGTCGTTGTTGCCAATCCTTATCCCCACTTCCTCGAACGGAAGGGTGGCTTTTACGCCGACGTTGAAACCCAGTTTGGCGGAGGCTTTCATACCCCCTTGGTCGGCAAGCACCCAGTTGTTGTTGATAAAGTCCACTCCCGAGCCGGCATTGGTGATGTTGGACTTGCCGAAAGTGCCTATGGGACAGGTGCCGCCGACGTATGCCGAATAGTTCAGCATCTGGAAAAACGAGCCTCCCTGCGAAAAACCGCACACCGACACCAACACAAAGGCAGTGGTCAGCGCAATTCTTTTTAAAGCATTGTCAATCATTGTATTATCGAAAAAAGTTTTAATCTTTACCTTTTGAGATTCTTATTCCACGGTTACCGATTTGGCGAGGTTTCGCGGCTGGTCCACGTTGCGCCCTTTGGCGATGGCGATGTGGTACGAGAGCAGCTGCAACGGCACCACCGAAAGTATCGGCACGAAACATTCTTCGGTGTCGGGAATCTCCAGACAGAAGTCAGAAAGTTCCTTCACGGCAGTGTCGCCTTTGGTAACAATGGAGATAATCTTGCCCTTGCGCGCTTTCACCTCCTGGATGTTGCTCAGCACTTTCTCGTACATACCGCGTTTGGGAGCTATCACCACCACGGGCATCTCCTCGTCGATAAGGGCGATGGGACCGTGTTTCATCTCGGCGGCTGGGTAGCCTTCGGCGTGGATGTAGGAAATTTCCTTCAGTTTCAGAGCCCCTTCGAGGGCTACGGGGTAGTTGAAACCACGTCCGAGGTAGATGAAGTTGCGGGCGTAGGTGAATATCTGCGCATACAGCTTGATACGCATATTCATCTGCAAAGTCTGGTTAATTTTGTCTGGAATTTGTTGCAACTCTTCCACCAGCTCGGCAATGCGCTCCTTGCTGATGGTCTTTTTCTCCTCGGCTATGTTCATAGCTATCAGCGTAAGCGTGGTTACCTGTGCGGTAAACGCCTTGGTGGAGGCCACGCCAATTTCGGGACCCACATGCAGGTACGAGCCGGTGTCGGACGCACGGGCTATCGACGAGCCGACCACGTTGCAAATACCATAGACGAAAGCACCGTTGTCCTTTGCCAGCTTGATGGCGGCAAGAGTGTCGGCGGTCTCGCCGCTCTGCGAAATGGCTATCACAATGTCCTCCTTGGTGATTACGGGGTTACGATAGCGGAACTCCGACGAATATTCAACCTCCACCGGAATGCGGGTAAGCTCTTCGATGATGTATTTGCCTATCAGTCCGGCGTGCCACGAGGTACCGCAGGCGCAGATTATTATACGTTTGGCTTTTAGGAACTTATCGCGATGGTCGATGATGCCCGACAGACGTACGGTCTTGCTTTCCATATTCAGACGTCCGAGCATGCTTGTGCGCAGGGCTTCGGGCTGTTCGAAAATCTCCTTGAGCATAAAGTGCGGGAAATTAGCTTTCTCCAACTGACTGAGGTTCAATTCCAAAGTCTTGATGATGGGAGTCTGCGGCACGTTCGACAGGTTGGTGATGGAAATTTCGCCGTTGCGTTTCATCACGGCAATCTCCTCTTCTTCGAGGTAAATCACCTTGTTGGTGTATTCCACGATGGGAGTGGCGTCGGAGCCGATAAGGAATTCCTTGTCGCCCACACCTATTATCAGCGGGCTGCCTTTGCGGGCAGCTATCAGCTGGTTAGGGTTGGTCTTGTCGATGATAGCGATGGCGTAGGCGCCTATCACGTTTTTCAGCGCCAGCTGCACGGCCTCGTAGATGCTGGTGTTGTGGGACATCTGCATATATTCTATCAGCTGTATCAGCACCTCGGTGTCGGTGTCGCTGCTAAAGGTGTAGCCTTTGGAGATAAGTTCCTCTTTCAGCACCTTGTAGTTCTCGATAATGCCGTTGTGTATCAGCGCCAGCCTACCCGACTGCGAGTAATGCGGGTGTGCGTTCTGCGAGTTGGGTTCGCCGTGGGTGGCCCAACGGGTGTGGGCTATGCCTATGGTGCCGCTCACGTCCTTGTCGGCCACATAGTTCTCCAAATCCTCTACCTTGCCTTTGGTTTTGTAAACCGAAAGGTCTAATTCCTTGTTAATCAAAGCTATTCCGGCACTGTCGTAGCCTCTGTACTCCAGTCGGTGCAAGCCTTTTATCAAAATAGGGTATGCTTCTCTGCTACCCAAATATCCTACTATTCCGCACATAATAAAATTTATTTGTCTTTATAATATTTCTTGAAAAATTTCTCGTATATCGGTGTGTTTTTCTGGTTATAAAAAGTCTGGTAGTTCTGTATCGAAATCGCAAACACCTTGTAATCGGCCTTGTCAAATTTCGAAAGCGCTCCACCGTCTTTGGTGATGAAAGCGTAGTATTCCATGGCCTCTTTCATATTCGCGAAACGGTTCACGGTAAGGAGCTGCTGCGTTTCGTTGAACAACAAAGTATTGGTTCTCAAACCCTTGATTCCAAAGAATTCCATATTGAAATCCGAAACGGTGTATTGCATTTCGGTTGCCTTGATTTTTCTGTCATCGAGAAGGATTATGACGTAGTGCTGCATATCCTCACGCAAACGGTACATTTGCGCTTCGGGCGGCAGTTCGTCGTCCTCGTCGGCAGCTTGCGGCTGCGGCTGTTTGTTGGCAGGGTTGTTTTTCGATGCGTCGGGGGGCGGGGTCTGGAGTGTTACGGCCGCCACGGTAGAAGTGTCGGCGACGGGTTTCTTGAGTTCGCTCACCTTGTAGATATTGCCTTTCTTCAGCAGGGCTATCTGCTCTTTGGCGGTGGGCACTATGTCACTTTTCGGATGTTTGGCCACGATTTCCTCGAGCATTGCTATTGCCTCGGTGGTCTCTCCCAGCTTGGCGTGCGACAAGGCTTCCCAGAATTTGAACTTGGGAGTAAGTTTCTCGTCCTTGTACAGCGTTACCGCCGACGAAGCTTTGGTGATAACGTCGTTATAGCGGCGACGGTTGTACAGGTTATAGATGTCGGCATATTCTTTTTCCGACATCTTGGCACGTTTGGCAATTTCAAGATAATAGTCCTCGTCCTGGATGAGGTTGGCGTAGTCGCTGTCGGGGAAACCGCGTAGAATCATGTTTTTGTAGTAGTTGGCGCTCGGCGTGTTGCCCTGTTTGTCGTACAGCTTGTAGAGCTGGTAGAAAGCCGGCAGCACGTTGTCCGATTCGGGAAACTCCTTGGCTATCCGCAAAAAGCACTCCAAAGCTTTGTCGTAGTTTTTGATGCCGTCGTTGTAGATGAAACCAGCGATGAGCAGGCTGCTTGCGGTGTTTTTGTTCATAGTGTCACGTTCGGCCTGTGTCTTGGGCAGGTCTTTCAGGTAATATTCGCGGCTAAATTTGTCATCCTTAGCGTTAATCACCTTGGTGGTGGAATTGCTCTTGGTGGTGTCGTTCATCGCAACCTGTCCGCCGGAGTTGCTCTGGGCGTCTGTACCGAACGACATGGAGTTTTTCTTCGAAAGAAACCAAAAGTCCTCCAAAGCCCTTGCCCCCCAGTTTTTGAGGAAGCTCTCCTTGCCGCGCTGCATTGTGGATGAGTTGTAGAAATACCAGTCGCCCTTGAGCATGTTGTTCTGTTGCGACGAATTGGCTTTAATCGCCGCTATCAGCTCGGCCTCAATACGTTCCTGTTCTTTCTTCTTGGCCTCGGCAATGAGTTTTTTGATGTATTTCTCGCGGTCGAGGGAGTCCATGTCAGCCATACGAATAAGGCTATCATTGCGTTCTATCAGACGTGTATGTTTGACAAGCGAGGTGAGTATCTTGTGCCGTTCTTTTATCTTGTTTGCAAATGGATAGTCGGCTGGCATTATCGACACTGCGGTGTCGTAGTATTTCTGCGATTCGTCGTAATTCTGTATTTCCTCGTAAAGCACTTTGCCGAGTTTCACAGCCGATTTGGTCTTCTGCGATTTGTTGGTGCTCACCTCCACCGACATCCGGTAGTTATCGCAGGCCTTTTTCATATCCTTGGCGTTGAGGTACATCTCGCCTTTGGCATAGTAAATCTGGTCGCGGTACTCGTAGTTTTTCTTCTCTTTCAGCATCTTGTCGAGCATCTTGAGGATGCTCTTGTAATCGCCCTTTTCCTTGTCGTAGCAGGCTGCGATGTTCATCTGTGCGTTGAACTCCATCACGTAGGCGGGACGCTTTTTCAGACACATTTTGTAATATTTCGTGGCCGTTGCTGTCTTGCCGAGATTGTGATATACCTGAGCCATAATGAAATAGAGGCGCGCCTTGAAAGTCCTGTCGCGGGTGTTTTCCACCGACAATCGCAGGTTGTCGATGGCTTTTTTGTATTTCTCCTGTGCTAGCGACAGCTCAGCGAGGGCGGGATACAGCAGCGGCGCCGTCTCTTTGGCCACCTTACCGGTGTTGAGGTCGGCGTCCATCTGGTCAAGGATCATCTCGGCCTCGCCGTATTGTCCCTCCTTGGCCATACAGCGGGCGTAGAGCACCTTGGCCTCGTCGGCGAGCACGGTGCCGTTGTAGCTGCCCATTATAAAACGGCAGGTGGATGCGGCGGTTAGGTACTCCTGTTTGTAGAAATAGGCGTAGGCGGTTAGCAGGTAGCAGCGTTTCACGTACTCAATCTGCTCTTTGCCGTGCGAAGTCATGCTGTGTTTCTGCACGCCCTTGGTGCCTTTCTCGATGGCGCGGTCGAGCTTGGGGGCCACGGTCAAGGCCTCCTGCTTGTCGCCGAGACGGTAAACGGGAAGGATTTTAGTGTAGTCGTCGGCAACCTTGTCGTTGAGTTCGGCGATGGCCTCCTTCAGACTCTCGTTGCCGTTCCACCAAACGTTATAGTGTGCAGTGGTATTGTGGAATTTCTTGTTAAGATAGGTGTCTTTCTCGGTGGAACACGAAAAAAGCATCACTGCCGATACAATCAGCATCAAGCCTGATGGCAAAAGTCCGTGTCGCATTCCGAGTGTTTTCAACTGTAGTTCTTATGAGTGTAATTATTAATAACTCGTTTTTCCGTTTTTTATTGCGATTATCTCATTTTTTGGAGGTTAAACGTTGAAACGGAAGTGCATGATGTCGCCGTCCTGCACCACGTAGTCCTTGCCTTCGACGGCTATTTTGCCCAGCTCGCGGCATTTGGCCTCGGAGCCGAGAGTAACGTAGTCGTCGTATTTTATCACTTCAGCGCGGATAAAACCTTTCTCGAAGTCGCTGTGAATGATGCCTGCCGTCTGCGGGGCTTTCATGCCTTTGCGGAATGTCCACGCGCGCACCTCCTTGGGACCGGCGGTGAGGAATGTCTGCAGGTTGAGCAGCTTGTACGCCGCTTTTATCAGGCGGTTCACGCCCGATTCCTTCAGTCCGAGGTCCTCGAGAAACATCTGTTTTTCCTCGTAAGAGTCCAGTTCGGCAATGTCGGCCTCGATGCCCGCACCAATCACAAGCACCTCGGCGTTTTCGTCCTTCACGGCCTCTTTCACCGCTTCGACGTAGGCGTTGCCGTTCACCACCGATTTCTCGTCGACGTTACAAACGTAAAGTATCGGCTTGGCTGTGAGCAACATAAGGTCTTTGGCTGCTTCGGCCTGGGTTTCATCGAGTTCCACGGTGCGTGCCGAGCGGCCTTGCAGCAGGGCGTCGCGGTAAAGGGTCATCACCTCCACAAGCTTTTTCGACTTGGCGTCGCCGCCGGTCTTGGCTTTCTTCTCCTCTTTGGCAAAACGGTTTTCGATGGTCTCAAGGTCCTTCAGCTGCAGCTCCACGTCGATGGTCTCCTTGTCTCGAACGGGGTCCACGGTGCCGTCAACGTGGGTTATGTTGTCGTCGTCGAAACAACGCAGCACGTGGATAATGGCGTCAGTCTCACGGATGTTCGACAGGAATTTGTTGCCCAATCCCTCGCCCTTGCTGGCGCCACGCACAAGTCCCGCTATGTCCACTATCTCGACTGTGGCAGGTACTATGCTCTGCGGATTGACCAGCTCCACGAGTTTATTCACACGCTCGTCGGGCACCGTTATCACACCCACATTCGGTTCGATAGTACAGAACGGAAAATTCGCCGACTGAGCCTTGGCGTTACTCAAACAATTGAACAATGTGGACTTGCCGACATTGGGCAAACCCACTATACCACATTGTAATCCCATAATTTACAACAATATATATATTAATTTCTCCTTATTATAATAATTGCAAATATACGACTTTTTTCCGAAAAAAAGGTGTTTTTGAACCACTTTTTAAGCTTACGGGAAATAATGAATATAATTGAATGGGAAAAAACAGGTAAAAAGACTTTACGTAGTTTTTTTTTATTACCATAAACCACTATCACACAACCCATTCACAAAAATGAATAAAAAAAAAGCAAAAAAAGTTTGTCATATAAAAAAAAAGTTGTAACTTTGCATCCTGTTGAACGAAGGAAAAAAAAGAAATTTATTTGTGCAATCAACAGTTTAACAAGCACTTAAATAATTTTCATAATTTCAACATAGTTCAGCAAAAAAGACAAAAAAGTAAATAGAACAATAACAATTTAGCTCATTTTAAAGGAAATGAAAAAACAATATTCAAAAGCCACAGTTGAAGTAATCGAGTTCCGTGCCGAAAAAGGCTTTGCAGCATCTGCATCCACACAAAACTATACTTCTGGCGGTACTATCGGTTGGGATCCAAGCAGTAGCGATAACAATAACGAGGGTGGATTTAGCGGTTGGACTTTCTAAATTCTATTGCCTAGAAGTTTACCATAAAACATATAAAATACAAACACTCAGAAAGTTATATTTTCTGAGGTGTTTTTTTTTTGCATAAATCACTGAATTAATAAACATTAGATAATCCTCATATAACATTAAATATCAATGACTTTTGAAGAACTCGGCATAGAATCCCGACTACTGAAAGCCATCACCGAGATGGGCTTCGAAAAACCTATGCCTGTGCAGGAACAGGTGCTGCCGGTGCTGCTTGCCGAAGACACCGACCTCGTAGGCCTCGCCCAAACGGGAACCGGAAAAACAGCAGCCTTCGGACTGCCAGCCATCCAACGCCTCAACACATACGAACCTTCCACCGAAGTGCTGATACTCTCCCCCACCCGCGAACTCTGCCTGCAGATTGCCAAAGACCTCAAACAGTATTCCAAATACGTCGAGGGATGCAGCGTGGTGGCCGTTTACGGCGGCGCCAGCATCGAAGTGCAGAAAAAAGAGCTGAAAAACGGCGCCAAAATCATCGTAGCAACACCGGGACGCATACACGACATGATACGCCGCCGCTACGTGGACCTCTCGCAGGTGAAAGTGGTGGTGCTTGACGAAGCCGACGAGATGCTCGACATGGGTTTCAAGGACGACCTCGATGCCATACTCGAACAGACTCCCTCCACCAAAAACACATGGCTTTTCTCCGCCACAATGCCCGACGAGGTGGCCCGCATTGCTCAAGGATATATGACCGACCCGCGCGAGATAACCGTGGGCACCCGCAACTCGGGAGCACAGAACGTGCGCCACTGCTACTATCTCGTCCAGGCCAAGGACCGCTATCTGGCACTTAAACGCATAGCCGACTACAACCCCAACATCTACGCTATAATTTTCTGCCGCACCCGCACCGAGACGCAGGAGGTGGCCACCGCCCTTATCCGCGACGGCTACAACGCCGACGCCTTGCACGGAGACCTCTCGCAACCCCAGCGCGACCACGTGATGAACCGTTTTCGCTGCAAAAACCTGCAGATGCTCGTAGCCACCGACGTGGCGGCACGCGGACTCGACGTGAGCAACCTCACGCACGTCATCAACTATAACCTGCCCGACGAGATAGAGGTCTATACCCACCGTAGCGGACGTACCGGACGCGCCGACAAAACGGGCATATCCATCGCCATAGTGAACCTTCGCGAGAAGCACAAAATCAAGAAGATAGAGGCGATGATAAAGAAGAAATTCGAGCAGTTGCCCATACCCACGGGAATGGAGGTGTGCCAGAAACAGTTCTTCAACATGATACACCGCGTGGAGCACGTCGACGTGAACTACGACGAAATAAACCCCTACATCGGCGAGGTGGTGAAACAGCTCGAATGGATGGACAAAGAGGAGCTGATACGCCGTTTCGTATCCATCGAGTTCAACCGTTTCCTTGAATACTACCGCAACGCCCCCGACCTCAACGTGAAGGAGAAAGAGGAGCGCAAGGCCATCGAGAAAAAGAAAAAAGAGACCGTGCACGACGACAGCGGCATGGCACGACTGATGTTCAACCTCGGCTACAAGGACAAAATCCAGCCCCAGCGCCTTATCGGGATGATAAACGACCGCTGCCGTGACACCAAGATAAAGATAGGCAAAATCGACATTTCGGAACTGTTTACATATATAGATGTAGATGGCAACTACGCCAACGATATCATCGAGGCGTTCCACGGCGAAACGTACCGCGGACGTCCGCTTATTGTTCAGGCAGCAAAAAGCAAACGCAAGGACAAGGACGAGGCGCGCAAAAGCTACAAGGAACACAAAAAAGCATCGGCCAGAGATAACGATGACAAACCCCGACGCGACCGCAGAAGTGACAGAAAAGAGGAAAAACACGACCGCAGACACGACAAATACGATGAAAAACGTGACCGCGACAGCCGCAAGAAAAGACGGAGATAAGTAGTCAGTTTGTAGTTTGCAGTTTGCAGTTGAGCATCTTCACACCTCAAAAAAAATCCGTTCTTTATCACAGTTCACTGCTCACAGTTCACATATTAAAAAAAAAATCGTATATTTGCAGAACACACAACAAAAGTAATTTTATAACAACAAATTGATATGCAAAGAGATACAGCTATTTTTGACTTGATCAAAAAAGAAAGAGAACGCCAGACCAAAGGCATAGAGCTCATAGCATCTGAAAACTTCGTCAGCGAACAGGTGATGGAAGCCATGGGTTCGGTAATGACAAACAAATACGCCGAGGGCTATCCTGGAAAACGCTACTATGGTGGTTGCCAGATAGTTGACCAGAGCGAACAACTGGCCATCGACAGAGTTAAACAGCTCTTCGGTGCCGAATGGGCCAACGTGCAACCCCACTCTGGCGCACAGGCCAACATGGCAGTGCTGCTGGCCTGCCTGCAACCGGGCGACACCTTCATGGGTCTCGACCTGAACCACGGCGGACACCTGTCACACGGTTCCCCCGTAAACTCCTCCGGAATCCTCTATCATCCTGTGGCTTACGCCGTTGAGGAAGAGACCGGCACCATCAACTACGACAAGATGGAGCAGGTGGCCCTGCAGGAACGTCCCAAACTCATCATCGGCGGTGCTTCGGCCTACAGCCGCGACTGGGATTGGAAACGCATGCGTGAGATTGCCGACAAAATCGGCGCCATACTGATGGGCGACATCTCGCACCCCGCCGGCCTCATAGCCAAAGGCGAACTGAACAACGCCGTGGCTTACTGCCACATCGTTACCACCACCACCCACAAGACCCTCCGCGGACCTCGCGGCGGTATGATCATGCTGGGCAAAGATTTCGACAATCCTTGGGGCAAAAAGACTCCCAAAGGCGAAATCAAGAAAATGTCGGCACTGCTCGACTCCGCAGTGTTCCCCGGCTGCCAAGGCGGTCCTCTGGAACACGTCATCGCTGCCAAAGCAGTCGCTTTCGGCGAAGCCCTTACCGACGACTACGGCCGTTACATCAAACAGGTTCGCGCCAACGCCAAGACCATGGCCGACGCTTTCGTGGCTAAAGGATACAAAGTTATCTCCAACGGCACCGACAACCACCTGATGCTTATCGACCTGCGCACCAAGTTCCCCGAACTGACAGGTAAAGTGGCCGAAAACACTCTTGTTAAAGCCGACATCACCATCAACAAAAACATGGTGCCTTTCGACAGCCGCTCGCCGTTCCAGACCTCCGGTATCCGCGTGGGAACTCCCGCCATCACCACCCGTGGACTGAAAGAAGGCGACATGGCCGGCATCGTTGACATGATTGACGCCATCCTTTGCGACGTGAACAACGAGGACCTCATCGCCAAGACCCGCAAACAGGTCAACGAGATGATGCAGGACCGTCCTCTCTTCGCTTGGTAGAGAATCGTTTTGTTTTCATATTTCTATATTTGACGGGAACCCAATGGGGTTCCCGTTTTTTTTATTTCACTCGAAAGTATATTTACAAAAAAAACGGTTAGATGACTAACCGTTTTTTTTCTTATTATTCAAAAATCAAGTTCGAAACCTCAACTCTCAATTTTCAATTTCCAATTTTCAACTTTCTAAACTCTTTCTGGGCTTTTTCCAGCAGTTCTATAAACCTTTTGTCGGCGTGCATACGTGCCACGGCGGCGGAGGCCACCAGACGTGCGGCATCCACGTCGCTCTGCCAGTGGTAGCCGGCAATAACACGGCTCTGTCCGAACTCATAGCCACGGGCCAGCAGAGCGTCGGCATTGTCGGGATTCACCTCGGTAAGCACCAAAGCTGCCGTCCATCCACGTATGGTGTGTCCCGAAGGATAGGAACCGTTGGTGCGGAGCTCCTCCTCGTCATCGGGGTAGATCGTGGGCTCGTTGTAAAATGCATACGGACGTATCCGCATATAATGTGCCTTGGGCAGTATCCTTGCTTGGTCGGCGGCGGCGATAGAGGCTTTGAGAAAATTGTAGATGGCAGGAGTGCCTTTCTCTGTTATCTCCATCCCGAAAGGAACGCTGAACTCGGTGCAAATCGTGGCCAAGGACCACACTGCATCGCGCAGAGCCATAGCCACACGGGCAGAATCCTTTCGTTGCTCCTTGCCCCACTGATACTGCGAAATATCGTACTTAAACGCCATCGAAGCGGTGTCGGGTGGAGGTGGCAGGAAAAACACAGAGTTGGGCATCTGCTGGGGAGTGAACAGGGAATTCTGTGCCATCGACAAAAAAGGCACAAAAAGCATCGCACAAAAAATCAGTCGTTTCATCATCATTAATTTTATATATCGGATGTGCAAAGTTACGAAAAATAATCCGTTTTAGCCTTTTTTTGACAAAAAAAACGTAAATTTGCACAGAAAAACAATTGCGCACACACCAAATAAAACGATATACACCAACAACTTACACAACAATTCCCATATCTGCGACATGTATTTCAACGGAATAATAATAGCCCTTGCAACTTTCGCAACCATCGGCCTTTGGCATCCCATAGTAATAAAAGCCGAATACCGCTGGGGCACACGTCCTTGGGCTGTTTTTCTGCTTGTCGGCTTGGGCTGTATCGCAGGGGCGCTGTTCATCCCCAACACCATACTTTCGGCAGTGTGCGGCGTTTTCGGGGCGTCGGCCCTGTGGGGCATCGGAGAACTTTTCAAGCAGAAACGCCGTGTGCAAAAAGGCTGGTTCCCGATGAATCCCAAGAGAAAAAACGAATACCTTACCAACGACGATTCTTCCAAAACACAAGAATAACCGCAAACCATGAGCAAACGAGTTTACATAGAGACCTACGGCTGCCAGATGAATTTCGCCGACAGCGAGATTGTCGGAGCCATACTCCTTAAACACAACCACCAGATTGTCACCGACATACAGCAGGCCGATGTGGTGCTTATCAACACCTGCGCCATCCGCGACAACGCCGAGCAGCGCATCCGCAAACGTCTGGGCGAGCTGAAAGCGGCCAAGAGACGCAATCCAGCCCTTAAAATCGGCATCCTCGGCTGCATGGCCGAACGCCTGAAGGAACAACTTCTGCAGGACGACATGCCGGTGGATCTCGTGGTCGGTCCCGACGCCTACCGCAACCTGCCCGAGCTCCTGAGCCGTGTGGACTGCGGCGAACGCACCGCAAGCGTGCTGCTCTCCGAAGAGGAGACCTACGCCGAGATAGACCCCGTGCGCCTCGGCAGCAACGGCATCTCGGCTTTCATCTCCATCATGCGCGGATGCCAGAATTTCTGCTCCTACTGCGTGGTGCCCTACACCCGTGGCCGCGAACGCAGCCGCGACCCGCAGACTATCGTCGACGAGGCCCAACGTCTGTTCGACAAAGGCTACCGCGAGATAACCTTGCTGGGACAGAACGTTAACTCCTACCGTTGGGACTGCGACGGCCAACTTACCGACTTCCCCGACCTGATGCACCGCGTGGCGCAGATTAGCCCGCTGCTGCGGATACGTTTTTCCACCTCGCACCCCAAAGACTTGTCGGACAAACTGTTAGAAGTGATGGCCGCCAACCCCAACATCTGCCAGTGCATACACCTGCCCGTGCAGTCGGGAAGCGACAACATGCTGAAACTGATGAACCGCAAATACACCGTGGAGTGGTACCTCGGACGTGTGGAGGCCATACGCCGCTACCTGCCAGACTGCTCCATCACCACCGACGTTATTGCCGGATTCTGCAACGAGACCGAGGAGGACCACCAACAGACCCTCGACCTCTTCCGCAAAGTGGGCTACGACTACGCATTTATGTTCAAATACTCCATGCGGCCCAACACCTACGCCGCCAAACGTCTGCAGGACAACATCCCCGAAGATGTAAAGACACGTCGTTTGGAAGAGATAATAGCCCTGCAGGGCGAGCTGTCGCTGCAAAGCAACCGCCGCGACGTGGGCAAGACCTTCGAAGTGCTTATCGAAGGCACCTCCAAACGCTCCGCCGAACAACTTTTCGGACGCAACAGCCAAAACAAAGTCATCGTCTTCCCCCGCGAGGACTACAAGCCCGGCCAGTACGTCATGGTACAAGTAACCGACTGCACCTCCGCCACACTTATCGGAAAAGCGGTCAGTAGTCAGTAGTCAGCTGTCAGTGGTCAGCTGTCAGTTATCAGTTGTCAGTAGGTTTTTCACTCCTCCTTGCCCCTTCAGACGGAGGGAAAACAATGTTGTGTCGAATTTCAGAGACGTTTCCTGAAACGTCTCTGAAGCAAAAAAAACTCCGCAATTTATGCGGAGTTTTTTTTCGTATTTGCCTCTTTATCACATATCTTTCACAAGGCGCACTGACCGACCCAAGCTACGTCCGGCGTAGGCTACGCCCACACCATAGATGCCGAAGTTCAGAGCGTACACGACGTCGCTAGAGAAGTACGTGGCCGACCAGTAGTAGCCGCCTTCTCTGACACTGACAGCGCTGACCAACGTCCCACTGCGATTCCCATTACAAGGCAAGAAGGTGGCACCAGCATTCTCCAATGTAACCCACTGCGCGGCAGAAATAACGTTTGTGGTGAAGGTCGTATTACGGGTGTTGGTGGAGTCGAGTGCGTATGTGGAAGCACTCCAGTTATCTGGCACTATGATAAGTCCTTGCACACCGTTTACAGTAGCTTTGGCATAGCGTATGCCGGAGGTGGTGCTGCGAGTGTCGAGCAAGTAAGTCCATTCAGTACGGGTAAGCGTACGCCATGAGCCCGGGGCGTAGGTGGTTCTAGTTTTGGGGGCATATATGGCATTGAAAACACCCCAGTCGTAATTGGTGCCAAAAATATCAGTATTGCCGTTACCGTAATCAGAATGAGTGGTGCTGGTCATATACGGGTATTTGTTGTTGTACCCACTTGTTCCCCAGCCAAAAAGATCAATCCAACCGTTATAAGAGGATGACATGTTGCTGTGGGCTGAGCCAATGGTATCCCACTGGTTGGGTGCGAAACGCCAAGTGCCAGCGGCTGTGCCGCCACCTGCCACGGCGTGGGTTGTGGCTGTGCTGCCACCATTAGTGGCGCTCCACTGCAGGTTGCCGGACGAGAATACAACTCTGGTACTGGGAGATACGGAGACGGAATTAGACACTGCTGGTAGTGCAAAGAGTAGCGTGATATTCTCACTCGTTGTTTGTTGCTGCTGAACTTCAGCACTAGCAATTACAATACCGCTATTTATGGCAAAGCCTACAATCTTCAACTCATCACCACTCTGGAAGGGGTTGGACGACTGGCGTTTTTCCACAGCATTGCTATTGCCACGGAACGAAATGCCATTTTCCGCACCCGTGCAGCTGTTCAGCAACTTGATGGTGCAGCATCCCTGTGCGGTAGCTACGGCCAAAAGATATACCTGCGCCGTTTGCATACGCACCTCGAAATGGTTTTGACCCGCTTCGAGAGCCATGACGCGTTCAGCAACACGCTGTCCAGCAAGGTTGTACATCTGCAGGGTGGCCTCGCCACTTTGGGCAACGCTAACTGTCACGTTGGTGAATCCGGTAGCGGGATTGGGATAGGCGGAGATACGAGTTTCGGCACCTTGTGCTTCGGCTATGCTAACCACAGGGAATTCGAGCACCGTGTCGGGATAGACAAGGGTTTCGGTCCACGAGCGGGTCAGGTTCTGCACCTGCACGGAGTCCATTTGCACATAGTCGCCACTGGTTGTGACTCCAGTGAATTTAAGTGTGATGTTCTGCGCTAAGGCTGTAGTAAGCGCAAGGCTCATCATGGCCAAGGATGTAAAAATTTTTCTCATCTTTTTGTATAGTTTTGATGATTATTATAAATGGATTTGAATAAATTATGTTTCGAATAACAAAATGATACGGCTCGCAACAAAAACATACGGTAACCGCAATAAAAATCGAGCTTCCGCAACGAATTGCTTATCAACAATAAAAAAAGAGACAAAAAACGCTCTACAACAGCAACAACCTCTAATTCAGCACCTTGTCTACTTAATATATTATACTGGCAATGCAGTTCCCTATTGAAGCAGAATAGCGGCTGGCTTGAGACAGGGGGGGGGTAATACACTGATACTCAATAGATTAAGATAATTAAATCTATTGGCTTTTTTCACAAACTCCTGTGTTTCAGCAATTAGCATATATCAGTATTATTATTTTGTCTTTGCAAATATACGTTTTTTTTTGTGAATTGTTGTTTTTTTTGTGAACCGCAAACTGTGATGAGTGAAAAAGAGTGATTTAGTTGTCAGTAGTCGGTGGTCGGTTAAGAAGTTTAGAAGTTAAGAAACTAAGGAGTGAAGGGGTGTTGAAGTGTTGACTGTTTAATTGTTTGTAATGAAATTGTACATTGTTCATTGTAAATTGTAAATTCTCCCGCGGTCCCTGAGCTCATCGAAGCCCCGCCGCCCATTTCAACTCTCAACTCACAACTTTCAACTAAAATGTCGCCCCTACGGGGCTGTTTGTCCGGCTACAGCCCAACTCTTAACTCTTAACTAAAATATCAGTCGCTTATATCCGTGTCGGGCTGTACAATAACCGTGTACTCGGGGAAAGCGGCACGCACCTCGTCGGCGATAGTGGAGCACAGTGCGTCCCTGTCTTTTTCGTCGAACGACACCACCACGTCGAAACGCATGTTTTTGGCGGCAATATCGACATAAAAGCCGTGCATCTGCAGTGCGTTTTTGTGACTCGACACTATCTCCGCCACACGCTTGCGCATAGCCACCACGTCGGCATTTGTAGTATCCACGCTGTAAACGCTCACGGCAGTCATAAACACGTTGTGCTGCTGATACACTTCGGCGGTGATTTTTCGTGTAACGGTGTCGATCTTGGCAGCGGTCCACGTGTCGGGAACTTCGATATGCACCGAGGCCAGATGGCGGTCGGGACCGTAGTCGCTCAACACAAGATCGAAAACGCCGCTTATTTCGCTGTCGGCAGACAGGACAGTCTGTTTAATATCGTGGGCGAGGGCAGTCTCGGAACGCTCGCCGAGAATTTTGCTTATCGTGTCCCACATCGTCTCCAAGCCCGTTTTTATTATCATAATGGCAATAATAACGCCAAGATAGGCCTCCAGCGAAACACCCCACAGCACAAACACAAATGCCGCCACAAGTACGGAGAGCGAAATTATGGAGTCCATCAGCGCATCCTTGCCGCTAGCCACGAGCGAGTCAGAATTTACACGTTGTCCAGTGGATTTCACATAAAGACCCAGGACCACCTTTACAACCACCGCCACCGCTATGATAACGAGCGAGACGGTAGAATAGTCGGGCGTGTCGGGAGTTATGATTTTCTTTACCGACTCCACCATTGCCGTGATGCCGGCATAAAGTATGATAATGGCGATAACGAGAGTGCTTAGATACTCCACTCGTCCGTATCCGAACGGATGCTTGCGGTCGGCGGGCTTGCCAGCCAATTTGGTGCCGACAATGGTTATCACAGACGAAAGAGCGTCGGTAAGGTTGTTCACCGCGTCCAAAACCACGGCAATGGAGTTGGACAGAAAGCCCACAAAAGCCTTAAAAGCCGCCAACGCCACATTGGCCAATATCCCAACAACGCTTGTGCGTACAATTACTTGTTCCCTATTTTTAGCCATATTTTAAATTACAAACTATAAACTATAAATTATAAACTATCAACTAATTCCGCATTATTATGCAATCTGCCTCTCAATCTTTGACTAGGCGCACGGACATTCCTATAGCTGGATCAACTTCAATCATACTCACTCCGTCCTTATAGAAAGACAAACCTATTGCGGGTCCTCCTATATCCAAAATCGTGGACGACCAATAGTATCCATCGGTGCCTACGTAGTAGATTCCACAGGAATTAATACCCGCCGCCGGCATAAAAATAGATTCTTTATTTTCACCAATCACCATACAGCCTTTCCTCTGTTCATCCCACACCCACTGACAATGGGTTCTCAATTCATCAATTTGTTCGCTTGTTGGCAATTTGCTACCAAATGTTTCTACTGCAGAATCGTAATTATACAAACCTTCTTCATTGGTAGGTTTCCACAACGTCCCGCTTGGCAAACCCAAATCCACGTATGAGGCTCCGTCATTTTCAACAGCTTCTTTGTCACAGCCTGTAATTGTGACAATGGCGACAACTGCCGCAAAACACATCACGCCAAGCAATAGTTTTTTTAATACGTTTTTCATCTTTTTATATTTTTATTATCTATTTTACCTTCCTCAATATAACCACCAACTATAAACTATAAAATATAAATTATAAACTATCAACTAATTCCGAACTCCGCATTCCGAGTTCCGAACTAACAAAACCGTCGCGTAAGCCGACACTCCCTCTTCCCTACCCTCGAAACCGAGATGTTCGGTGGTGGTGGCTTTTATCGAGATGTCGTCGGCATCAACGCCGAGCACCTGTGCAAGGGTTTCGCGCATCTGCGGCAGGTACTGGGCTATCTTGGGTTTTTGCAGACACACCACGCTGTCGCAGTTCACCAGTTCGTAGCCTTTTTGTCGCACCAGTTCGTAGGTCTTGGCAAGCAAAATTTTGCTGTCGATGCCCTTGTATTGCGGGTCGTTGTCGGGGAAATGCTTGCCGATGTCGCCCATGTTGGCGGCGCCGAGCATAGCGTCGCAGATGGCGTGAATCAGCACATCGGCGTCGGAATGACCTTTGGCACCTTTGCTATGCGGTATGCGTATGCCGCCCAGCCAGAAAGGCAGACCCTCTTCCAGCTGATGCACGTCAATGCCTAATCCTACTCTTATTTTCATCGTTTTTCTATTTTTTAATACATCCAAAATCTCTTCTATCCCCACGAAACGGAAATCGAACTGCGGTTTTTCTCCCCTTCGGCAAAGGGTTACAAAGCAGTCACCGTCCAACACCGTACCGCTCAGCACCAATCCCGACTCCGCCGGTGCGACGCTCTCTTTTTCAAAATCTACTGAATAGTTCATAAAATCCTTGGCGATGCCTGTCCCCAAGCATTTCACCAACGCCTCTTTCAACGACCACAGCATGGTAAAAGCGCGGCCTTTTGCCTCGTCGTCGGGCTGTTTTTCTACGCTCTGCCGTTCCTCGTCGGAAAAGAACCTCTGCATCAGTTCGGGACGGTGCGTACGCAGATACTCCACGTCCACGCCCAATTCCTCGCTATCAAAAGCGGCTACGACACGTTGCTTGGAGTCGGAGATATTGAACTGAAAATCGGGATAATCTGCAAAAAAAGGCTTGCCGTTTTCGTTGTAGTCGTATTTTGGCAGTTCCTTGTGGGGAAAAGTGGTGCGGAAAACGTAATGCACCAGCATCTGCCCCAGCAGAGTGATTTTCATCGGCCGGGTAGGCTTCCATTGGTCGCCAAAATATTCTTGTCCCAACGACAAAATGCGTTCGTCGTTGAGGTAACTTTCGTCGAAATCGGCAACAAAGACCTTTATCGGTTGCATAAATTATTTTACGTCAAACAGTTCCACCTCGAAAATCAGCGTGGAGTTGGGTTTTATCAGCGGACTTGGCGACTGTTCGCCGTAGGCCAGTTGGGGCGGGATGAAGAAAATGAATTTCGAGCCCACGGGCATCAGCTGCAGGCCTTCGGTCCAGCCGGTGATGACGTGGTTGAGCGGGAACTCTATGGGTTCGCCCCTCTGCACCGACGAGTCGAACACTGTTCCGTCGATCAGGGTGCCGTGGTAGTGCACGCGCACGGTGTCGGTGGCCTTGGGTTTGCGGCCGTCGCCCATCTTCACCACTTTGTACTGCAGTCCCGAAGGAGTCTCCACAACGCCCTCCTGTTTTTTGTTCTCGGCCAGGAATTCGCGGCCTCTCTGCAGCTCTTCAGTCATGGCTTTTTTGTTGCCGGCCTCGATTTCGGCGTTGAGCAATGCAAACTGCTGCTGTATCTCGCTCTGCGTGAGTTTTATTGTGCCGCCCATAGCGTCGATCACACCCTCTGCGAAGCTTTCCTTGTCGATGGCCGAAAGACCCATGCTTTTCAGGTTATTTCCTATGTCGCAACCTAATGCGTAACTTTTTTTATCCATATATATATTGTATCTATTTAATCAAAAAAAGGCTGTCGGAGGACAGCCTTTTTTCCGTTATGAATTATTCGATTAGTCTTTGTTGTTCTTTGTGCTGGGCTGGAATGTCTGCGAGCCGAGACGTGTCATAGCGCAGCGGAATCCAATCCAAGATGTCGATTTCTCCTGGTCATAGTAGCGGCGTGTGCCGGGCTGCATCCAGTAGATTCTGTCGTTCCACGAACCGCCTTTCACCACTCTAACTTTGTTGTTAATCATAGATGTGATGTTGTCGGGGTTGGGGGTGTAACGGGCGTACATCATGTTGGTAACGCTGTCGGGCGAAGCCAGTTTGTCGGCTGTGCTGCCACCGTCTTCTTCTTCATCCTCGCCGCCGGAGAGAGGTCTCCAACCTTCCTGGCTCAGAGTGGAAGCGAAATCACCATCGAGGTAGTTGATATTGTCGGCCTGACGGTAGTTTCTTCTGTTGAGGTCGTCGTCAACATTGCGGTAAACGATGCCGCCGGTGGTGTCGTTGATCTTAACCTCTTCGTCTTCGATAGTAACGGTTTTGTAAACATTACCACGATAGGGGTTGAGGTCTTCGCCGCCGATGGGGTTAACATCCTGACGATAAACGTCCATACACCATTCGCTCACGTTGCCAGCCATGTGGTACAAGCCATAGTCGTTGGGGAAGTACCATTTGATGGGGGCTGTGTAAACCCACGAGTCGTTGAGGCTGCCGGCCACACCCATGTTGTCGCCGCGGGAGCGTTTGAAGTTGGCCATGAACTGTCCGTAGTAGTCTTTCTCTGCGGAACGAGCGCTCTGACCAGCCCAAGGATATACTTTGTGTTCGAGCTGACGTTCGTCAACAGTGTTTCCGATGATACCAAGAGCTGCGAACTCCCATTCTGCCTCGGTCGGCAGACGGTAGTTGGGCAGGAATATGCCGTCGGTGGAACGGATGTTACGAGGTTCACCGCCGGAGCTGGGGTTAAGGTCTTTCAAACCTTTAGCGGTCTCGCCACGGTACATACCTGCAAGATAAACATCGGTTTGGAAAGCGTTCTCAGCTGTGAGGTCGGTGAGGTCGAGCTGAAGCACACCGGCGTCGATAGCTATCTTTTCGTTCACGCGGTTGGAACGCCACAGGCAGTAAGCGCTGGCCTGCTCCCACGACACACCCACAACGGGATATTGGTCGTAAATCGGGCTTTGGAAATAGAAATTAACCAAATCCTCGGCGTAGGTCAGTTTCTGACGCCAGCAGTTGGTGTCGGGATAAGCGGCTCTTACGAATTCCGGATATTCCTCGCCAAACACTCGCTGCATCCAGTAAATATATTCACGGTACGAAACGTTGCTAACCTCTGTTTCGTCCATATAGAACGACGAAACGGTTACCATGTGTTCCGAGTTGTTCCATGAGTGGTGCGGGTCGTCGGACACTCTTCCCATCAAAAACGAACCGCCTTCGATGAAGATAAGTCCCGGACCTGTCATTTGTTCGGTGTAGGGGGATACTTCGAAACCGCCCCATTTGGAATCATTGTAATTCCAGCCAGTTGTCTGCGACACCTGCTTGTTGCCGCAAGCTGTTATCAGCAAAGTTCCTATCGCCAATAAACAGAATAATCTAACGAATTTCATAACTTTTCAGTTTTATGTTTTTATTTGTTCTATTTACGTCAGTCGCTTAAAAAGGTTTCTTTTTTTGCGTTTTTTTATCGTAGTTTACGACCTGCAAAGATACGAAAAAAAAACGAGATTCCACAAATTTTATTTTGTTTAATGTCCACATTAAGATGGTATTTGTTGCAAAAAATCACAGTATCAACAATTTAAAACAGAAGCATCATTGCATTATTATTTTGTTTTTGTGGTTTTTCCTTTGTTTTGCATGGCTTTTTTTGCGTCGGATGCCGACATTGCCAGACGGAATCCGAGGTTATTATCCCTACGGACGAACCAATTGGTGGGTGCCAGCAGAAACCATTTCTGCACTTTCAGGTCGTTGCGGAAATCGACATTGTCGAGGTTCAGTTCGGTGTCGAATGCCCCTCCGCGCTCCGATGCACCATTGCCTGTCGTCGCCTCACTCACATTGCCGCACATATCGTACAGCCACAGTTCGTTGGGTTTCAGCTGTCCCACGCGGTGGGTTGTGCCGCCGCTATTTTGGGCATACCATGCCACCTCGCCTATGTTATTGCCTCCGGCATAGAGGTAATGCAGCGATTTGTTTCCTCCCATGGCGGCATACTGCCACTCGTAGGTGGTGGGCAGGCGGAAAGGGTAGCCAGTACGCTGATGCAGAGTGTCGGCAAAATGCACCATAGTCCACATATCCACGTTGGTCACGGGCAAATCGAGGTCGGAATGGAATTCCGAGGGGTTGCTGTCGGCCACGGTAAGCCACTGGCGTTGTGTAACTTCGTATTTTCCAATCAGAAAGTCCTCTTCGATTGTTATTTCCTCAAAAATAGCCGTGTCGAACACCCTGCCTGCAAGAGGGTCTTGCCTATAATGTGGCACCAATTGCTGAAAAGTGCCTTTCTCCACATAGATCATCTCAAATTTCACATCTTCGATATACACAGTGGCTTTCTGTCCCGTTTGGGGGTCGTCCCAGTCTATCTCTTCCTCAGAGTCTTCATTAGGAGTTTCGCCATTGGAAGTGGATGGCTTGGCGTTTTCTTCCTTGGTGCAAGCCACTGTGGCCAGAGCCAAGGCCACGACGGCAATAATGGTTTTTGTTTTCTTTATCATATAATGTATATTTTTATGTAATAAAAAAATCAACCCTATTTGAAGATAAACAGGGTTGATTATATCTTTCTTGCTCAAGCAATTGCGTCTGCCGTATTAGAAGGACGGGCAGCGGACTGCTCTGATTTTCTTTCTGTGTTCGGGGCAGGGCAGTGTGAAACCGAGGCTGATTTCGTGCGATCCTGCTGTGTTGTTGGCAAGCTTGGACACCGTTACGTCGTAGCTGTAGCCGATTTTGAACCAGTTGTGCTGCAGACCTACGAGGAAAATGAAAGCGTCGGCGTTTTCAAGACCGTGACGGAACCAAGTACCAACGATGAAGGGTTCCCAGTCGAGGTACAGACCGTAGTTGAAATAGTTGAAACCACCCTGGTACTGATAGATGAGGTTGGGGGAGATGATAGGTGTTCCAAGAGCGAGGGACGAAGTTCTGCGCTTGTCGGTGGCGAGATTGATAAGTCCGCCGCCGTGCACGGTGAATTTCATCGGGAGGTCGCTGATGCCATAGAAACCGTTGCTAGGCTGAGTAAGGTGCGAAACGGCGGCGCCGGCGTACCAAGCGTCGCTGTAGATAACAGCACCGGCATCAAAGTCGAGATACCATTTGTTGAGGTTGTCGGGCTGGGTGGCTTGTGTGGGATAGATAAAACCGAAAGTGGGGTCTATCTGGTCGGGGAAACGCAGGTTGTCCCAGTTGAGGTTCAGATTAACGAGGCTCATCTGCAAGGCTGCGTTCACAAACACGTAACGCGACACCTGGAAACGGAAGGAGTACATAATGCCTGCCATCGTTGTCATCAATGCGCCGTGGTCGCCCTGACGGTCGTTCATCACAATGGCTCCGATACCGCCGTGGAGAGCGTCGATATACTGGTCGTACGACACCGAAACGGTCTGGAACGAGCTAACCAAAGCAGGCCATTGGTTTCTGTAGTTCAACGATATACGAGGGCAGACTTTGGAACCTGCAAGAGCCGGGTTCAAATACAAAGGATTTGCATAAAACTGAGAGAACACAAAGTCTTGTGCGCTAACTGTCTGACTGGCAGCAAATACCATTGCCAAAGCCACTACTATCTTCTGTATTTTTCTCATCTTCATAAGCTGTATTTTTTTTCTACAAATGATTAGCAATATTACGATTTTTTTTTCAATTATACGTCATTTCGCTGAAAAAATTTTTTAAAACACTGTCTTTCAATATCGTAAAAATTGCTTTTTTTTATTTAGTCGTTGTTTTTTCTTTGTCTTTTCTGTTTTTTTTCGTCAATTTTCACCTTTTTTTACGCACACACAATTTTTTTTATTCTTTCTAGTTATTACATCGAACATTTTTTGTTTATGACATCACAAAAACATAAAAACATTTTCGTCAGCAAAGGGGTGCAGGTAGTGTTTGCGCTGCTTGTTTCCGCCTTGTTTGTCCCGGCTTTTGCCCAGCAGGGCTCAACCCGCGTAACCATTGGCTGGAAATCCATCCCCGATTCGGTTACTTTCACCTCCGTTTTGTTCGACGGAAGCGGCTTGGACGAAACGTTTCCTGTTCATTGTTATTTCAAAGAGATTGCCACTGTTGGGAACGCTCTCGGCTCCGTAAAGTGTGTTGGGGAATTATACGACGTCAACACAGATTTTGTTTCAGATGCGGAGCGGATATTCCTTTCTAGATTTAGCAACCGTTTTAAAGACACATTATATTATGAGTTTGTTACACGCACGGTGGGTGATTCTACAAAAGTTCTGCTCATAGTTGCGCCTTACGCGAAGTCCGCCGACGGTTTCCGCAAGGTGAAATCATTTTCGGTACGCTATCAGCTCGAAACATTGCCTACACCCCTACCCTCTCGCGAGAAAAGCATCTCCAACTCGGTGCTTGCCACCGGTGACTGGTACAGGATTGCAGTAAACGCCACAGGAATTTACAAAATCTCCATTTCCGATTTCGAAAGTGCAGGAGTACAGGCGCGCGGCAAAAACATCAACGACCTTGCCCTGTTCGGCAACGGCGGCGGTCCCTTGCCTGAAAAGAACAGCGACCCACGCATCTCCGACCTCGCAGAGAACGCCATCTACGTGGCCGACGAGAACAATGACGGCATTTTCAACAACAACGACTATATATTATTCTACGCCGAGGCCGCCAACGTATGGCGCTATAACAGCTCGTCGCAATGGTTTGAATACACGATGCATCCCTACGCCACCGAGAATTACTACTTTTTCACCTGCACTGGAGGCATCGGCACTTCAAAACGCATTACCGACACCACAGAATCTGTGGCAACGCCATTGTCAGTAACCAACACATACATCAGCCGCGCAGTAATCAACAACGATTTGGTGAACACCCACAACACCGGCAAAATATGGGTTGGCGAGAAATTCTCGACTGCGACCACAAGCCGCACTTTCACACTCCAAGCCCCCAATATGGTGCCGGGCTCAAGAGTCCACACTCGTTATGCACTTGCGAGCATCTCGACTCAGAACTCCTCGTTCACCGTGGATTGGGGCAACGGACGCAACACTGTATCATACCACCCTTTGGTGAACAGACATGCGATAGAGCGCAACGACTTCACCACATCGGGCGGAAACAACGTTTCCTTCAACATAACATACAACTACAGAGAGGGGCTTGCCACCGGTTATCTTGATTTCATTGAGATAAACGCTGTGTCACAGCTGCGTTTCACTCAGGGACAAAGCGATTTCCGCAACTTCGGCACCAACGACCCAGACTCGGCATCCCGTTACGCCATTGCTGGATGCAACCGTAATGTGCGTGTGTGGGACGTTACCGATCTCACCAATGTGCGAAGCATAGCCGGCACTCTCGTCAACGACACCTTTTATTTTAACGCCTCCAACGAAAACACCCGCGAATTTGTGGCTTACGACGGCAACTCATTTTATTCGCCGCTGCGTATCGAATCTGTCGCCAACCAGAACTTGCACGCGCTTAGCTCAGTGGATTTGGTCATCGTGTCGCACAAAAATTTCCTCGACCAAGCCGACCGTATCGCCGACCTGCACCGCATCTACGACGGTCTGTCGGTGGAGGTTGTTACCCCAGAACAGGTTTATAACGAATTTTCGTCGGGCAAACCTGACGCTGTTGCCATACGCAGCCTTATGAAAATGCTTTTCGACAAAAGTTGTGCCGATGCCTCGGCAAGTGCACCGCGATACCTGCTGCTTTTCGGCAAAGCCTCGTACGACAATCGCAACCTGTTACAAAACAACCAAAACACCGTTATCACATACGAATCGGAGACATCGTTCAACGACGAAGGTGTTTCGACTGCCGGCGACGACTTTTTCGGCTATCTCCACGACAATGAGTCGGGTTTGTCCCGCGAGTCAATCGAGATAGGCATCGGCCGTCTGCCCGCCCGCACTATAGCTGAAGCAGAAACATTGGCCGAAAAAATAGAGAACTACATTACCCGCAAAGATTTCGAGATACCAAATATAAAAGGCGACTGGCGCAACTCGGTGGTGTTCCTTGCCGACGATGCCGACCCTGGTTCCGAAGGTGACGTGGATTTCCTGCTCTCATCGGAATACACCACGGAAAAAATCACCGAGAAATTCCCTACCTATAATATAGAGAAAATCTATGCCGACTCGTATGTTCAGCAGTCTGGTGCAATAGGCTCGTTCTACCCCGATGTAAGAAATGCCCTTACAAGAAGCATCAACTACGGCTGTCTGTTGTTGAACTACGTAGGTCACGGCTCGTACGACCACATCGGCTCCGAACGTTATATGGAACGTTCCGACGCCGATGCCTACACCAACCGTTACGCATTACCTTTCTTTATGGCAAGTACCTGCACTTTCGGCAAATTTGATATGACCGACGAACTGTCGGGAGGCGAGAAATTTGTGCTGAACCCCAACGGCGGCGGCATTGCAATTGTGGCGGCCTCGCGTCCCATCAGCCACAGCCGCAGTTTCGACACTAAAATTTGCATCGACGCCCTTGACCATGCCAACGGCAGACAGAACGCCATCGGCGACGCCCTGATGAACGCCAAGAACGCCGCTTCGTCGTCGCACGCCATCAACCTTATCGGCGACCCCGCCATACGTCTATCGCTGCCCGACAACAACGCCGTAGTAACCAGCATCAACAACAAAGCAGTTCGTGACAGCATTGCCGACATCGCCGACGTGCTTTCGGAAGTTACCATCGAAGGCGAGATACGCAACGCCAACGGCAACATAGACAGCTCTTTCAACGGCATACTTCACGCCACTGTTTTCGACCGTGTGGCCACCTACTACACCCTTGCCAACGATAACGAAGACACCGAGACACCTTTCACCCAGCAGAAAAGCATTCTTGCAAAAACATCCGACACCGTCATCAACGGACACTTCAGATATACCTTCCTCGTGCCCAAAGACGTGTCGTACAAATATGATTTCGGCAAGCTGAGCCACTATGCGCAATCCGGCAACAGCAACGCCACAGGATGCTACAAAAACATACTTTTCGGAGGATTCAACGAGGATGCCGACAGCGTGGTGTTCCGTCCTACGGTACGGCTGTATATGAACGACAGCCTCTTTATCTCCGGCGGCTGCACCGACGACAACCCCGCCATTTTCGCCATACTGAGCGACAAGGTGGGCATCAACTCGGTGGGCAGCGGCATAGGCCACGATATCACCGCCATACTCGACGGCAACGCCAACGAGATTATGGTGCTTAACGATTTCTTCGAGACCGACATCAACGACAACACACGCGGATATATTCGCTATCCTCTCTACAACCTCCCCGAAGGCACGCATACCCTCACCCTCAAGGCGTGGAACGTGTACAACTACTCCGCCTCGGCCACGATAACCTTTGTGGTGAAAAAAGGCAATCCGCAGATTGGCCGATTCTTCGCCTACCCCAATCCCGCAAGGGAGAGAGTATCCATCCAGCTCGAGCACAACAGTTCCGAAAATCCCACCGACGCCGAGATTTTCATCTTCGACGCGGCAGGACGCCTGGTACGCAGCATAAAACCCGCCATCAGCGACGGCTCGTATGTGATAGGCGATGTGGAATGGGATTTCCGCAACCAGTCGGGCGGCAAAGTGGCAAACGGAGTCTATTTTATGCGCGCCATAGTTACCTTCGCCAACGGCGAACAGGACACCAAATCGGCGAAAGTGATTTTACAAAAATAAAAAGGATATACAATAAATAAAAAGATACTGCGTTTTAGATATCTAACAAAATTACTCAGATGAAAAGAACAGCTAAACTACTGGCAATTACAGCAGCCATAGCCCTTGCCTTTTCGGCCAACGCCCAAAAGAAAGAAATAGGCGGACAAAACTACATATCCACCGCAATGCCAATAATAATGGTGTCGCCCGACGCCACTGCATCAGGAATGGGCGACGTGGGCGTTGCCTCCAAACCCGACGCAAACTCACAGCACTGGAACAACGCCAAGCTGGCTTTTGTTGAAGACAAAGGGGGATTTGCCATGACCTACACCCCGTGGCTCCGCAAACTCGGCGTGGGCGATATGAATTTGCTTTATTTAGGTGGCTACTACTCTGTGAACAACCGTAGCACCATCGGCGGATCGGTAACATACTATTCCGTTGGCGATGTGAACTTCACCAGCGAAGAAGGACAGGATCTGGGCACTTACAATCCCAACGAATTCACCATCGACCTCTCCTACTCCATGAAACTCACCGACCAGATTGCCCTCGGCGCATCGGGCCGCTACCTGCGTTCCGACCTCACGCAAGGACAGGATGTTGGAACCACCTCAACCCGTGCCGGCAACGCCATTGCCGCCGACATCGGACTTTACTATCAGGACAAGCTCAGCGCCACCCCGTCGATGCCCGGCGAACTGGCCTTGGGTCTATTCATCTCCAACCTCGGCTCGAAAATCTCCTACTCCGACGACGACAACGAAAAGGATTTCCTGCCCGCCAACCTGCGCTTGGGCGGACGCTACACCCTCAACCTCGACGATTACAACCAATTCTCGATGCTGTTGGATTTCAACAAGCTTTTGGTGCCCACGCCCCCTGTTTATGACGAAGACGGCAACATAATAGCCGGCAAAAACGACCGCGCCGAAGATATCAGCGTGATGCAGGGCGTTTTCCAGTCGTTCTACGACGCTCCCAACGGCTTCAAAGAGGAGCTACAGGAAATACAGATTTCGGTGGGTGCCGAATATTGGTACAGCCAGTTATTCGCCGTCAGAGCGGGTTATTTCTACGAACACAAGAACAAAGGCGGCCGCCAGTACATCACCTTCGGCGGCGGCATACGCTACAACATGTTCACTTTCGACCTGTCGTATCTGCTGGCACTGTCGAAAACACAGAACCCGCTTGCCAACACAATACGTATATCGTTGGGTATGAATTTCGGCAAGCCCGAAAAATCGAAGCTGGCCAACTAAGACCATATATGACGAATAAAAAAGACGGGACTTCGAAAAGCCCCGTCTTTTTTTATGTGGTTTCTATTCCGTTATTCCTTGTGGTGGTTGATAATCCGTTGGAAATGCACGGTGTCGAAAAACGGTCCGAATTTGATGACCGCCGTTTTTGACTTGTCGGGATAGATGTCGTAGTCGTAATTCTCTTTCAGGGCGCTCCACACCATTTCCGAGCAGTACATCTCGTCGTTTTGGGTGATGTCGAACACACCGTCGAAGGGGATTTTGCGGTCGAGGTATGTCTGCGCTGTCTTTGCCAGATTGGCCAGAGGCACATCGGCGGTATCGCGGAAACGCACCACCATAAGGCTGTTTTCTTTGCTCTCTTTGCAGAACTCTTCGATGGTGCAGTCCTGCAATCCGTCGAAATCGGACAGGCTGCTCGACACCGAGTGTATCACTCGCACATTGCCGTTGCTGTCCACATCGACGATGCCGCAATGCGAAACCGAGAAAGCCTCGTTCAGGGAACTTGCTATGGAGGCGCTCACCAATCCGAAGCCCCTGCGCAGGATAATGTCGCCCGAACGCATCATCGCCAGCTCTTTTTTCGTAAGTCTGTCGTGCTTGGCGTAATGTTTCTGCTCTTCCTTGTTATATATGATATACACCGCCCCTACAACGACGGCAAGAATAGCTACAATGATTATAAATTTTTTCATTACAAAAATCTTTTAAACTACGAAAGATGCTCTTTGCGCAGCAGGTCGTTCACTGTTTTCACGGGATTGAAAGTACACAGGGGCACCTCCACAAAAACGGTCGTCCAGTAGGCCATGGAGCCGTTCCAGAGTCCGGGCAGCTCCTGCGATTTCAGGGTTTTGGCACCCTGCGACTTATGTGTGATGAAACCCGTTTTGGGGTCGCGATATTTCAGCAGGTCGAAAGGCTGGCCTTGGTAGTTGCGCAGGCCGCACACCAAGTCCACTGGGTTGAAATGCGTGGCCGACTGCAGTATGGCCTCCTGCGAGGGATCCTTGCGGTTAATCTGGTTGGTTTCCACAATCTGCAGGCTGGTATTGCCTTCGGCATCCTCCACCCAGAAGGGTCCGCCTCCCGGCTCGCCCTGATTGAGCACCATACCGCACACGCGCATCGGACGGTTGAGTTTGGCATGGAGCCAAGCCTTCTTGTCGTCGGCGGAGAGAGCGGCGAAAGTCTGCGGCAGAGCTAACTTAAGCTCTTTTTCGGCAAAAAGGGCTATCTCGTCGAGTTTGGAAGCGTCGCAATTGGCGTCGAGCATTTTCAGATACTCGAAAGTCTTTTCCTGCAAGGAGATGAGTATTCCGCCAAGCACCTTTTTCCAAAGCACCGGCTCGGGGTCGGGCGATTTTTTGAAAGGATTGTCGGGGGTTACGTTGTCGATGTTTTTGATGAAAACCACGTCTGCGTCGCACTCGTTGAGATTTTCGAGCAAAGCGCCGTGTCCGCCGGGACGGAAAATCAGACGGCCGTCGTCGTCGCGGAGAGGGTTATTGTACTCGTCAACAGCGATGGTGTCGGTGTAGTGTTTCTGTTCGGAAAGCGACACCTCGAAATTGACGTCCTTATAAATAGGTTTCAGTTTTTCGATGGTTGTATCGAAATCGGCCCTATGCTCTGGCGATACGGTGAAGTGCAGGCTCACGTCTCCTTTGTTTTCGGCATAGCGTACCCCTTCGGTAAAATGTTCGATGATGGCCGGGTAAGGCTTGCCGTCGTATTTGTGGAAAAGAATCAGAGCCTTGGGTTTGGAGCCGTAGCCCATAAACTTCTTTCCAAGCAGACAATTGATGATAGTGGCATAGTCGTGGCGGTTGAGGTAGTCGTCGATGTCGAGTCCGCTGTTTTTCATTGTTTCCACTAACTCGTCGTAGAAGGCGAACTTCGACAGATTATCGATAAACATCTTGACGGCGGGATATTCCTTTTCGAAATTGTAGCTCACGCCGAAATATACCGACGAAAACTCAGCCAAATCCTTGAACATACGTGATGCGGCACCTGAGGCCGGCACGAACTTAAGCACGGAGAGATTTTTACGTTTCTCGTCGAACAAAGACGCAAGCGTCTGCCGTTCGGTTTCCGGAACACGCACAATGCCCCCGTTATCCACGGTGGCGGCGGCGTTCAGTCGTATGGGAGGGAATTTCTTACGGAAATTTTCGAACTGTATTTCCAAGGCATCCATTGAAATGCCTAATGCCGACATTTGTTCAATGTCGGCTTCATTAAAAAGGTTCGGCATAATGCAATAAGATTAGTAGTGGCGAAGCATTTCTTTCAGAACGACAACCCTGCATTCGACAGTTTGGCCGTCTTCCAGACGCACACTGTTTTTACCTTCGCGGTAGAATCTCTCACCAGTGGAAGGGTCTGTCATACCTGTTTCGTAGGTGGCTTTCACGTCGAAAATTGCGGGAGCCTTGAAAGTGGCTTTCACGTGGCCGTTGGCATCGGTAACGCCTTCATAGCTAACCTCGCTGTTGTCCTTGGAAATCTTCACGTTAACACCCTGGAAAGGCTGGTTGGTTTCCTCGTCGATAACAACGACCTGAACAGTGCTGTCGGTCTCTTTGTCGCAAGAAGCGAACAAAACAGCCGAAAAAGCGCAGATAATCAATGCACTAAGCGTAATCAAGAAACTTTTTTTCATAAAAAATTACTTTTTGTCTTCCGTAAATCGATTTTTTGTTTTACCTTTGCAAAGGTAATAAATTTTTACGATATGGACACAAAAAAAGTTGTTTTTGTAACATTTTTTTTATTTCTAACGCTTGGAATTTTTGCACAAAAAGCTGATACCAAGAGCGTTACAAACAATAAAAAAAGTTATGTCTTATTGCAGACCGACTACGGAAATATGAAGATTTTGCTGTACGAAGAGACCCCTTTGCACCGCGAAAACTTCATAAAATTGGTAAAATCGGGATTTTATGACGGTCTTTTGTTCCATCGTGTGATAAACGGTTTTATGATTCAGGGCGGCGACCCCGATTCGCGCAACGCTCAGCCGGGTGTGATGCTTGGCAACGGCGGTCCTGGATACACTATTCCTGCGGAATTCAACAAAAAGTACTTCCATAAAAAAGGCGTCATTGCCGCCGCCCGCGAAGGCGATAACGTGAATCCGATGAAAGAGTCGTCGGGCTCGCAGTTCTACATAGTGCAGGGCAAGGTTTACAACGAGGCCATAATGCAAAAAATAGCCGCCCAGATGAACAAGACTTTTTCTGCGGAACAGATAAAAGCCTACGGCACCATAGGCGGCTCGCCGTGGCTCGACAACGACTACACCGTCTTTGGCGAAGTGGTTGAAGGACTTGACGTTATCGACAAAATCGCTGCAGTGAAATGCGGTCCCAACGACCGTCCTGTGGAGGATGTGAGAATGACCATTAAAATTATCGAAGAATAATATTACTAAGATGAAAGACAAAATACAGAACTACATCAAAGAAATCCAGGCATTAAAAGCCGAGGCATTACAGAACAAAATTGCCGACATAGAGCAATTCCGCATAAAATATCTGGGCAAGAAAGGCGTTATTAGCGAGCTTTTCGGCCAGTTCAAGGACGTGCCCAACGACCAGAAGAAAGAGATAGGCCAACTGCTCAACCAGCTGAAGACCGCAGCCCAGAACAAAATCGAGGAACTCAAGGACGCCCTTGGCGACACCCCTGCCGAAAACACTGGCGACACCGACCTTACCAAACCTACCGACTTTGCAGAGCTGGGCAGCCGCCACGTGCTTTCGGTGGTGCAGAACGAGATTATCGAAATCTTCTCGCGCATCGGCTTCACCGTGTCGGAGGCGCCCGAAATCGAGGACGACTGGCACGTGTTCTCGGCACTGAATTTCCCGCCCGAGCACCCCGCCCGCGACATGCAGGACACGTTCTTTGTGGAGAAGGAAGGCCAGCACGGCGACGTGGTTCTGCGCACACACACCTCGTCAGTGCAGGTGCGTGAGATGGAACGCAGCAAGCCTCCCATACGCATCATAGCTCCCGGTCGCGTGTTCCGCAACGAGGCCATCTCGGCACGCGCACACTGCATCTTCCATCAGGTAGAAGGTCTTTACATCGACAAAAAAGTCTCCTTCGCCGACCTGAAACAGACATTGTTGTATTTCTCGAAAGAGATGTTCGGCGCCGACACCCAGATACGTCTGCGTCCGTCGTATTTCCCCTTCACCGAGCCTTCGGCAGAGATGGACATCTCGTGCAACATCTGCGGCGGCAAGGGCTGCAACATCTGTAAGCACACCGGATGGCTGGAAAT
>JAEENM010000109.1 GCA_016283745.1 Bacteroidales bacterium
TGCCGTACATCTTCCTGAAAAAGGCCTCGCAGCGTATGCGGCCCGGGTCGCGGAAAGGCAGCACGGTGTCGGTGTAGTCCCAGAAAGCCATGTCCTCGATGTCGCAGCTTTCGAGTTTCTGCTGCCACGTGCGTTCCCGGCCGTCGTCGTAGAGCATCTTGGTGCCGTCGGCAAAGATAAGGCTGTCGCCGTCGAACCCCTTCAGTGATTCAGGATAGGCGTCGAGCAGGGCTTGTACAAACAATGGCACTTTTTTCTGCTGTTCTGCCTGTGCTCCGACAACGCTGTCCTTGACAGGAATATTCGTGGAAGCGTTTGAACAACAGATTGTTATCGCCGATATGGCAAAAAATAGCAGGTGTTTCATTGTCTCTTTTTTTACAATTTCGGACTTACGCGGTATGTCCTTACATTTTAAGACGCACGGCCGTGCGTCTCTACAATTTCAATTTTCAATTATCAATTTTCAACTATTTCAGCGGGTATGTCTCCCGAATTATCTCTATCTCGTCGTTGCTGCAGTCCACCACGGTGGATGGCACGTCGGTGCCGATGCCGCCGTCGACCACGCAGTCCACCTTTTTGTCGAAGAGGTCGTAAATCAGCTCGGGGTCGGTGAGGTATTCGCTTTCCTGCTCCTGATTTTCGATGCGCACGGAGGTTGAGATGAGCGGCTCGCCGAGTTCCTCAACAATGGCGCGGCAGATGTTGTTGTCGGGCACCCGCAGTCCGATGGTCTTGTTGGGATTCTGGTAGTTGCGCGGCACGCTGCTGCTGGCTTGCATCACAAAGGTGTAAGGCCCTGGCAGATTGTTCTTTAGCATAAGGAACATATCTTTGTCCAACGGTCGGGTGTACTCCGAGAATTGGCTCAGACTCGAGCAAACGAGCGAGAATTTGGCTTTGTTCAGCGAAAAGCCCTTCAGCCGTGCCATCTGCTCCACAGTCTTTTTGTGACTCATGCTGCAGCCGAAGGCGTAGAGCGTGTCGGTGGGATAGATGATAAGTCCCCCGCGACGCAGGATGTCGCCTATCTTGCGGATTTCGTTGGTGTTGGGGTTTTCGGGATAAATCTTGGTTATCATTTTTTTTAGTGATTAGTGACTGGTGATTAGTGATTGGTTTTTTTGATCTGTGAACTGTTGTTTAATTGTTTAATTGTTTAATTGTTTAATTGTTTAACTGTTTATTTGTTCCAATCGGTTCCGAGTTCCGAGTTACGAGTTCCGAATTCCGAACTAATTGTTAATTGTTCATTCTTTTAACTGCAAACTCAAAACTGCAAACTACAAACTTTTAATTAGAATGATTTCCATGGCGAGCATCAGCAGTGAAAGCACTAAGAAAATGTGCCACAGGGGCTTACCTTCGCGCTGACTGCGGATGAGTTGGTCCAACGGCTTGCCGGTGCTTTTTATCAGCGACAGACTGCTGTTCGCTTTTACGGCGTCGGCAATCTCGTCTTCCGAATGGAAACTCATCTCCGACTCGCGGCGGTCGTAGTTGAAGGCGATGCCCTCCACCACTTTGTCGTCGGTCGCAACGACGTAATTGCCAGCGGTTTGCAGGTTGCCGTGGGTGCGCAGGATTCTACTGTCGGCACTGCCGGCCATTTCGGGGATTATCTCCGAACTTCCGTCCAATGCACGGATTTTCAGTACGTTGCCATTGCCTATCAGTTTGGTGGAGATTGCTATGTCGTTGCCTATAAAGTGGTAGAAGTCAGACACTTTGCCGCTGTGCAGGGCTATGTTGTACATCGTGGGGACAAACAGCGCCATGCTACCGAAATTGGTGTGCTGTGCGTAGAGAGGGGTGGAGAGCAGGTAGATGCCGCCGGTGCTGCATTTGGTGAACGACAGCAGGTCGTCGCCGTTGGCGAGGGTGAGCAGACTCTCCTTAACCGTTGAGCTAGAGGGCGTTGCAAGGAAATGTCCGAACACCGTCGGCTGCTCGAAGTCGTTGCCCTGACGCTCGAACACGTTTCGGTAAAGCGGGTGCGAAGTGTTTGTGTGCGAGACTCTTACATCACCACCGAAAAACGCCTTGAACTCGGGCAACCGCAACTGTTTGGCGAAACGGTTGTAGGCCGCCAGATCCATCTCCTTGCTGGGCAGAAGAAGCACCGTGCCGCCGTTCTCTGCAAAGGAGCGCAGATTCTCGGCAAGTCCCGACTGAAGCGTAACCACTTCGTTTACAATAATTAAGTCGTACTGCGAGAAATCCTCGTAGCCCGCGGCGTTGGCCGTGCAACTGCGGTAGGCAATCAGCGAGTCGTTGCCGAAAAGACGTCGTATGTACTGATTGTCAGTGCGTTCGTTTATCGAAAGGGTGGCGATTTTCGAAGTGGGGTTGATGCAGAAAAACATCTCGTCGTCGAAGGTGATGGGGTAGTCGGCGATGCTCACGCTGCCGTGGAGGATGGCGTTGTTATCTATCGTAAATTGCAGTTTTACAGTATTTTCGGCGTTGGCCACGATATCTGTCGAAGCCACGGCGCGTTCCTTGTCGTTCACTGTGAGTTTCATCTGCAGGTTCTCTACGGCCTCGCTGCCGGAGTTGCGTATGTGCGCCGCCACGCTCACCACATTGCCCTGCGTGTAGGCCGGCGCGTCGAACGAAAGACTGTCGATAAACAGGTTGTTCTGTGCCGTTCCCTGCAAAGGCACTAAATAACAATGGGTTGCGGAGTCGGAAGGAAGTGCCTCGATGTCGGCGGCAGAGCTTTGGAAATCGGTGATAAGATATGCCGAGCGGTTGTCGGAACAGTTGTCGGAGCCGAGGGCTGCAAAAAGCCGCTTGGCCACGGTGCTCAGGCTCGGACTCACGGGCGACACATCCACCTCGTCGACGGCGGCGGAGAACTCGTCGGGACTCAGCAGGCGGAACTGTGAGCCAGCCATGTCGTTGGTAATCAGTATAAAACGGTCGGAAGGACTGTAGCCCGCCACAATCTCCTTGGCTTTGCGTTTGGCTTCGTCGAGCAACGTGCCGGACTCCGTGCCGCCCTCCATGCTGAACGAGTTGTCGATATACACTCCCACAGCCGTGCTGCCCGACTGCAGGGCGTTCTCCCTCGGCGGGATGACGGGTTGCGCAAAGGCGATGGCCAGAAAAGCGATGGCGAGGATACGCGCGGCAAGGATTAGAAGGTGTTTCAGCCGCGACTGCCGTTTGGTTTCCTCCGCCAGCTCCTCAAGCTTGGAAATATCGCTGAAATACACCTTTTTGTACCTTCGCAGGTTGAAAAAGTGTATCACAATAGGAATGGCTATCGCCGACAAACCTATGATAAACAGCGGGTTAAGAAACTGCATGCGACAATCGTGATTAAAAATTCAGTTTGCAAAAATACGAAATTTTTTGCAGAGTGAATAGTGATGAAGAAAGGTTCAGTGAACCTTTCGATAGCCGAAGGCGGAGAATGAAGAAACATCCAGTGGATGTTTCGATAGCGACCAAAGGAAGCGGAGAACTCTCCACAAAAACATCCAGTGGACCTTTCGATAGCCCGCAGGGCGGAGAATAAAACCCCGTAGGGGTGTCAGACTATAGGCAGGGGCGTAAGCCCCTGTATAAATGAAACCCAACACGATAGATGAGCCCTGAAGGGGCGACAGAATAGTTTATAATTATGTTCCCAAACAAAAAAGTGCCGAAGTTATTTCGGCACTTTTTTGTAACAATAGAAAGAAAGAAAAAGTTTCTGTTGTTTCTATTATTTGTTCCCTTTAGCTCGGTTGTGTGTGAGGCATAGCATTTGACAGTTGTCTTCGGTGGTTGCACCTCCGAGGCTCCAAGCTGCAACATGGTCGGCTTCCATTTCTCGCTCTCCCCATAGTCTAGTTCGTCGAGCTTCGTGTCCCATAGCGCAAAGCGGACAATTGCTTACACCTTTGGCACGTGCTTCAGCAGTCTGACGCTTATAAACCCGTCTCTTGGTGGCATCGTCAAACACGCGAACATCCAAAAGTCGTGTGTCTTCTTCGCCACCCAAAAGGTATTCGAATACCCCTTTGCGATTCTTCACACAAGGGTCGTCCATCAATTCCGCGGCTCTCTGAGTCATCTCCTTTTGGTTATAGGGCTTGTCGTGGTACTCGTCGTATAACTGCCCCCATTTCAAACCGCACATTTCACTATAACAGTCGGCAAAAACACTTTCTACCCAAGCAATTACATCGTTGAAATGGTCTTGGAGTTCGTCTATTTCGGTGTCGCGACGATGAGCCATCATATATTCGTCCACTTTGTCGTTACTTACCCATTCGAGTGCTGTGTGAAGAAAATCCTGCCTTTTTACCGACCCACGCACGTAAGCACTCCATTTCTGAACGTTAGAGTTGCGGCTATTTGAAAATACCGACCGAGCTTTGGTGACGAAAGGACCGCTGTAAGATGCGTTCAACACCTCCTGCTCGTTGAGAGGTATGCCTGCGATGTTGATGGTCTTGAACCATTGTTTTATCTCCGCTTCAGTCCCTTCGCACTCATAAACCAGCAACGAGGTTTTCTCGATTAATGTCTGTTTGTCTTTGGGCAATGCGTGAAACCGATATGGTAGGTCGTTGCTTATTACAGAGAATTTGTCTCTTAGGAAACGCCCTAGCGATGTTATACGTTGTTGTCCGTCAAGTACTTCCAGATTGCCGTTGGGCAGGCGGTTGAAATAGAGCAACCCCAGAGGGTACTGTTTCAGCACAGACTCGATTACAGCCACTTCTTTTTTGCCATTGTCCTCGGCGTAAAGATAGCTTCGTTGGTATTCCGGTTGAATAGTCAGTCTACCAGAAAGGCCATACAATCCCTTCTCTTCCAGCTCGTTGTATACAAATCCATTACATAATTCTGCAATGGTGTATTGTTTCAGTTCGGTATTCATGATTAGTTTTTAAAAATGCCACCTTTACCATTGCCAAATAGATACTTGCCTCCGTCGGCAAGCAACACTAACAGAATTATCAAACCAATAAATCCCATGATTATATGCGTTTTAAATGTTTATTATATTTCGTTCAAGCTGTCTATGGCTTCGTCTATGCTATTACAAGCATCTTCCAGTGTGTCGATAGATTCCTGCATCTGCTCGCCGCGCTCGCTATCCTGCAAGCCTTCTGGCATGTTGTACAATTTGTCTTCTTCCTCGTCTCTCATATTTTCAAGATTATTCTTGATTTCTTCGAGTGTGGTAACGTACTTTGCAATTTCTTTTCTTCCTTTTGCGTTCATGTTTTTTATGTATTTTATGTTAATAATTATCCTCTTGCAGGCTTGTATGCACTGCCCCAAGATTTTCTTGTTACCTGTGATTGCGAACCATAGCCGGGACTCCGTCTTGTCACTGTTTTTGTTGAGGTTGTGCCTTTGCTTCTTGAAGTAGCGCCAGCAGGGCAATAATTTCTAAAACTTGTTTCGGAACAACTTTTGCGTTGACCTTTTCGAACCTTAAAATATGGAATTGGTTGCCAGTCGTTTGCATTTTTTTTGTTTTCTTTCTTTTTTCGACTTCTTTTAGGCATGCGAATAAGTTTAAAGTAGAAATTCCAATACTCAAAAATGTTTTCATTTTCGCCCCTCATCATTGATTTTATTTTATCTTTTGAGGGCAATTCACTAGGTATATCTTTCATGAATATCTTACGCCGGACCAGTTCTGTTATTGCATTGGCAAGGCGCTTTTTATACATCTGTTCGTCTTCCATTTCGCCTTTTTTAAGCAATTCGCATTGTTCATCGGTGAGCCGGAGAAGTTTGTAAAACTTTTTTCGCATGCCTATTTTAGTCATTGCGTATTTTACCTTCTCCCCGAGCTGTTTTCTTGAGTTTATCGTATGTTCCATATAGCTATTGTTTTTTTCGAATAAGTATTCTAGCATATGGTTTTTTAGGCGTTCCACCTTCCATATAGTATACTTGCCCATCACGAAGGCTTGGATTCAATCTTTTCAAATGCCTAGGGTAAGGCAAAAGACCCAATTCTTTCCCGGAGTCGCCTTCTGCACATCCAATAATATCGAACTGTTCAGGGCTGTATTTTTCCAAAAATGATTTGGGAACCCCCATAACACCTTTGTAGTCGCTTGGGATTGCATCCACAAATGGAACATCTATTGCATCATAGTTGGCATAATGAACATATTCTTTACGACCGCGAACTTCTTTATGACGACTATATTTCAAATTGTCTTCCATAGTCATTAATTCGAGTGTTCGATGTCGCCTGCCGTGGTCAATGTTGGTGAACCAACAGGTGTTCCCCATTTTTTGTACTCCGCCTTCAGGCTTTAGATATTCTTTCGTCCCGCTACTAACGCCAAGCCAAATGTAGTTGTCTTTTATTAACGGAAATACCTCTTTGTAAGTAATTGCATTCATGTTGCCAATTATTAGAAATGATTTCTCAACAGAAACTATCCATGCCAAAAAATCTCTAAACAAAGAGAATGGCGGATTGGTGACTATTACATCAGCCTCGTCACGGAGCTTTGTAACCTCTTTGCTCCGGAAATCACCGTCGCCTATTAAATAATTCCATTTCAAATCATCAATATCAATGCGTTGGTCGCCATTCTCGTCACGGTCGAGGATAAATATTTTGCCGTGCGTGCGAGTTTTCTTTGCATCGTATTGTGGTGAGTTGGTTTCGAATTCGGTTTCAAACAAAGACAGTTGTACGTTATAAAGTTCCTGTTTGCGTTCCACGGCATAACTGGTGCTGATAAGTTTCTTTAATCCCAGCCGTTCGAAGTTTTGAGCAAAATAACGGGTAAAATTGCTCCATTCAGGGTCATCGCATGGCAGCAATACAGTCTTGTCTCGGAATACATCGGGGTTATAGTCTAGATATGATTCTACCTCGCGTTCAATGTCATAGTATTGGGTATAGAATTCGTCATTTTTGGTATTTTTTGCAGATTGTAATGTGTGGTTTGGCATATCGATTGATAGCTTTTTGCTTTGCTACCAATCACAAAAGACGGGTAAAAGAAAGGTGCAGACCTTTCTATCGCGTTCACGGGGAGCCTAGCAAGAACCCCGCTGTACCCTTAGATTAGCCCACACCTAATGGTGCAAGCATACTTTTACAGGGTACGATTGGACTCTGCTCGCTCTTTCCGCGAACTATTATCCGTCAATTAAATCTCTAGTTTGCTAGGCTTTTGATTCGAACGCGAATAATAGCAATGCTGTTAATATTTCAATTTTTAATTGTTCCTAACTCTTGGAACAATTTCAATTTGCAAAATTACGATTTTTTTTCCGTTTTGGCAAAAAAAAATCAATTTTACAATTTATTAGTGTGCAGTTTGCAGTTTTGAGTTGGCAGTTAGTGGCGGCACTTCGACAGGCTCAGTGACCGCTCTTTTTCTTTGGATTTTGTCCAAAAACAGCAAATTATTTCTTTGGATTTTATCCAAATTTGACAAATTATTTGTTTGGAAATTATTCGTTTTGTAATTGAAATTCTTGTGTATGAATGATTTGCGATTTTCTTTATCACATCTTCACGCCTTCACATCTTAACATCTTCACTACACAATTAAACTGCTTATAGCAACGGAGTATCAAAAAAAACTCTTTTCAACTTCATTCCGAAATCCTAATTCCGAAATCCGAATTAAAAAAAATCGTATCTTTGCATTTCGAAACTCTTGGTAAAAAACTTTTGTAACACCCAATGCCAGAACTTATTAAAATCCGCAAAGGACTGGATATTAGCATGGTCGGAGCGGCCGAGAAGATTGTCGTAAGGCAGGAGACGCTCGGCAGCTGCGCCCTGAAACCGACAGATTTCGTCGGTCTTACGCCCCGTTTGCTCGTTGCCGAAGGCGACAGCGTGCAGGCCGGCACGCCGCTGTTCTGCGACAAAGCCGACGAACAGATTCTCTTCACCTCGCCCGTGAGCGGCACTGTAACGGCCATAACGCGCGGCGAGCGTCGTGCCATAATGGGGATAGTTGTAACTCCCGACGGCTCAAATAATTACATAGATTTCAGCTCTGCCGACCCGCTATCCCTCACACGCGAACAAATTGTAGGGAAACTCCTGCAAAGCGGCACGTGGCCTTATCTGCGCCAACGTCCGTTCGGCACCGTGGCCAACCCCGCACAGCCGCCCAAAGCCATCGTTATTTCCGGTTTCGACACTTCACCACTCGCTCCCGACTACGACCTGCTGCTGCACGGCAGGGGAGAGGACTTTCAGGCGGGCCTCGACGCCCTTTCGCGCCTCACCGACGGCCCCACCTACCTATGCCTAAACCCAAAGATGAACCTCAGCGGCGTATTCCGCAACTCCAAAAATGTTGAAATAAAACATTTTACGGGCAAACATCCTGCCGGCAACGTAGGCACGCAAATCAATCGTTTGTGTCCCATCAACAAAGGCGAAACGGTGTGGTTTGCCAATCCGCAGGACGTGGCTACCATCGGACATCTGTTCAACACCGGCCGTTACTTTCCCGAAAAAATCGTCGCTTTCTGCGGTCAGAGCGTGAAAACGCCCCGTTACTACCGAGTTTTGGCGGGCTTCGACATCGCCAGCGTGGCCGAAAGTCAGGTGACGGACGCCAACGCCCGTTTTATCTCGGGCAACGTACTAACAGGCAGTAATATAGGTCGTGGCGGACACCTCGGTTTCTACGACAATATGGTTACCGTCATCCCCGAAGGCGACGACTACGAGTTTATGGGCTGGCTCGCCCCCGGACTGAAGAAATTCAGTTTCTCCCACACTTTCCTTTCGGGAATTCTTAACACGCTGGGTTCCAGCAAGAAATATAATGTAAACACCAACACCCACGGCGGACAGCGCGCTTTGGTGCAGACGGGCAAATTCGAGCAGGTGTTCCCCTTCGACATCTACCCGTTGCAACTGCTAAAAGCCTGTATCATAGGCGATATTGAGCAGATGGAGGCCCTCGGCATCTACGAGGTGGAACCCGAGGACTTCGCTCTGTGCGAATTCATCGACGTCTCCAAAACCGACATCCAGCAGATAGTGCGCAACGCCCTTGAAAAATTAAGACTAGAATAATTCAAAATTATTTGTCAAAGGTCAAAAGTCAAAGGTCAAAAGACCAGTGACCTATGACCAGCGACCAATGACCAAAGACCAACAAAATGAGTAAGTTGCGAGACTTTATCGACAAAATAAAACCCAATTTCGAAAAAGGAGGCCGTTTTGCCAAACTGCACTCCACTTTCGATGCTTTCGAGACCTTTGCCTACACGCCCAAGACGGTTACCGCCTCGGGGTCGCACATACGCGATGCGGTGGACCTTAAACGTACTATGATTGTGGTGGTTATGGCCCTTGTGCCGGCACTCCTTTTCGGTATGTGGAACGTCGGTTTCCAGCACGCCCGCTCCCTCGACCCCACAGTGGCTTTCGGACAAGACATCTGGGGCAATTTCTGGTACGGATTCCTTAAAGTGCTGCCTATTATAATAGTGTCGTACGTTACCGGCCTTGCCATCGAGTTCACATTTGCGCAGATACGCGGACACGAGGTCAACGAGGGATTCCTCGCCACCGGCTTGCTGATACCCTTGGTGCTGCCCGTCACCATCCCGTTGTGGCAGGTGGCTGTGGCTACGGCCTTTGCTGTGATAATAGGCAAGGAGGCCTTCGGCGGTACGGGCATGAATTTCGTCAACCCCGCGTTGCTGGCGCGCGCCTTCCTTTTCTTCGCCTACCCCTCGTCGATGTCGGGCAACGGAGTGTGGATCAGCGAAGCCCCCGACGCCTTTTCGGGAGCCACGCCTCTCAGCTCCGTCACGGCGGGACAGTGCTCCGCTTCGCTTGCCGATATGTTCTGGGGTTTTGTGCCAGGAAGCATCGGCGAGACCTGCGTTCCGGCCATACTGCTCGGCGCCCTGCTGTTGCTCGTAACGGGCGTTGCAAGCTGGCGCATCATGGTGGCGGTGCTGGCGGGAGCCATCGGCACTTCGCTGATGTTCAACGCAATAGGTGGAAGCCCCATGGCCGAACTGCCGTTCTACTACCATCTGGTGATGGGCGGTTTCGCTTTCGGTTGCGTGTTTATGGCCACCGACCCCGTAACCGCGGCGCAGACCAACGTCGGCAAGTGGATTTACGGCTTGCTCATCGGCTTTTTAGTGATACTCATCCGTGTGAAAAACAGCGCCTATCCCGAAGGCATGATGCTCGCCATACTGCTGATGAACGTCTTCGCCCCCCTGATCGACTATATCGTCGTTTGGTTTAACATACGAAAAAGAACTCGAAGAAAAGCAATTAACAATTAGTTCGGAGTTCGGAACTCGGAGTTCGGAACGGATAATCATTATTCACAGCTCAACAACTAAACAACTAAACAATTAAACAATTAAACAGTTCACTGATCACAGATCACAGTTCACAAAATAAACAATGAAACCCAAGTTTACCAACCGATACATTATAATATATGCCGCAGTTCTGGTGGCTGTGGTTGCCGTAATACTCTCCGTGGCTAGCGAGGCACTTCGTAGCCGCAAGGAGGCCAACGCCCGCAACGAGAAAATGCAGAACATGCTCGCCGCCATCGGCGTGCAGAGCGATTTGGACAATGCCAACACCCTGTACTCCAAATACTTCGTCGAAGAACTCGCCATCGACGGCAGGGGAGAGGTGGTGGCCCGATTCCAGCCCAACGCCGACGCAACCGCCGTTGAACGTCCCTTCGACATCGACGTGAAGGCACAGCAGACTTTGGCCAAGGAGGGCAAGGACTGCCGTCTGCCGCTGTTCCGTTACAGTAAAGACGGTGCCGAGGGATATGTCGTTCCTCTGCACGGTGCAGGACTGTGGGGCCCGATTTGGGGCTATGTGGCTCTGGACGAGGATTTCGCCACAGTGGTGGGCGTCTCCTTCGACCACAAGGGCGAGACCCCCGGCTTGGGTGCCAAGATAACTACCCCCGAATTCCAGAGCCAGTTTGTGGGTAAGAAGATCAAGAACCCCGACGGCGAGTTCGTCTCCGTGCAGGTGCTGAAAAACGCCGACAAAAGTTCTGAAAATCAGGTGGATGCCATCTCCGGAGCCACCATCACCTCCACGGGGGTGTCCGCCATGCTGAAAGACTGTCTGGAGCCTTATCGCGGATACTGGGGGAAGATGGGTAAAAGTGGCGTCAATAATGTCCCCGCTGCAAAAATCATTTACATTGAAGAAGTCGAGCCCCCGAAGGGAATTATCAAAACACTGACATATAATAAATTGCTCGACAGTATCTTTTCCGATATGGGCAAGGATAATATACAAATTGTAACTCACGACAACAGTAACACTTCGCTCGTTTACCGTCCGCACCCTTTTTTCGACGGCTTGCACACGGCTTATGCCGAACACCGTCCTTTTGTGCTTTCTCCCGACGCTCTTTGGCTGCTTATTTGTCAGGGTTTTGCCAGCCATGTGAACTACAACGCCGAAGACCTTCGTTCGATGTTCGTGGATTTCGACGGCAAAAAAGTGCTTGGAGTTTCCGTTCCGCCAAACAGCATAAACAATTCCGCCCAGTGGGAGGAGAGTTTTAAACAATTTTCCGAGCAGATTGCGGGATACGTAGGCGATGAACTTGTCGGCATATTGACTTGCGATTTTTCCACGTCGAACACTGTTACACGAACCGCTTCGCAAATAACCGTTATGGCGACAATGCAAAAATATTTTGAGTATGAGATAATAGAAGTATGTGGCATACCTTATGTAATATTGGAGGGCACTCCCGACGATTGGCACAAAGTGTTGGACAATACGCAAAAACTGCGTAAATACAAACTCGGGTGGTGGGTGGACGAGATGGTCCCGGTACTCACAAAAATAGTCAAAGCCTCCGAAGGAGAGGTTGACAAGGAATTTTGGAAAGCCATGTTCAAATATCATGCTAATCCTGATAATGAAGTGTGCGGAGACCCAAATGTTATTGCCGACGGCTGGATAGTTAAATTTTATCCTTATCCTGATAACAATTGGCTCAATAGTCTCACAAAAGAGGAACGGGAAAAAATACCTGCCAAGAATCTTCGCAACGACCTTAAAAAACTCTATGATTTTTCCAGCGACTTGCCTGCCGAGATTGTGTCGGTGCCTTTACGCTATGAAAATATCATTGGCAATGAAACGATACTCGACATTTGGGCCGGCTTTGTCGGACTTTCGCAGGATGCCTCCACCTACGCACTCCGCCCCGAAATTGGCTGGGTTATAACTCGTAAGAAGTAACTGCTCGTTCTCCAGATTGGATGTGGTGAGGAGAAAAAAACTTTGCCGTTTCGGAAACATTTTCTATCTTTGCAGTGTCAATAATATAACAATCACACAATAAACCTGACGCTTTTGCGTTGAAAAAAGAAAAAAATCATGACAGCATTACAACTCAGAGCAGATATTGACAACAATATTAATATTATAGCCAGTGATGAAAGCCTGATGAAACGGCTTGCCAAATATGTGAAACGTCTTGCCACCGAAAAGCAAGCCGACGACACCTGCATGTCCAAAGAGGAGTTTATGGCCAAACTCGACCGTGCCGAGAAACAGATAGAACGCGGTGAATCCACTTCTTTTACCAACCGCGAAGAAATGATTGCTTGGCTTAACTCATTGTGATATGGCATACAAGATAACCTACTCTCCCGAAGCTATTGACGATCTTTCACGTCTGCGCCGAAACGAGCCTGCCGCACACAAAAAGGCCGTTAAATTGTTGAGCGAACTAATGGATCATCCCAAAACAGGCACCGGACATCCCGAACAGCTTAAAGGCCATCCCGAAAACCGCTGGTCGAGGAGGATAACTCAAAAACACCGCCTCATTTATCGCATCTTCGAAACCGAGGTCTATGTGGACGTGCTTTCCGCCTACGGCCATTACGAGGACAAATAAAGTGCTTTTTCCGCACCGTGTAAAAAGTTTAGAAAACAATAGCCGTGCTTTCCCCAATTACTAATTGCTAATTGTTAATTATCAATTGTTAATTGTAAATTCTTAATTGTCAATTGTTTTCAAAAACCAACATCTTATTGTAAAAAAAACTTTCAATAATATTTGCAGGAAAGTGAAAAAAATAGTATTTTTGCAATTCGAAAAAATGTTCCTTTTTGGGGCGTTTTTTAGTTAGTAAAATCATTTAATATACACAAATAAAAGAGATTACACATGACAAAAGTAAAATCATTAGCTGAGCTGAAAGCGATGAGAGAGAAACTTCAGAACTCCCTCGACGTACGCGAGAAGAGCGAAAACCCCGAATCGCTTGTTCAGGTTAAGGTTGCCATGGCTACCTGCGGTATTGCCGCCGGCGCCAAACAAGTTATGGAACACATGATGGAGAAAGCCGAAGCGCTGAAAATCCCCTGTGTTTTCACACAAACCGGATGTATGGGCTACTGCCATGCCGAACCCACCATCGAAGTGCGCGTCCCCGGCCGCGAACCCCTCGTATTCGGACACGTTGACAACAACCGTGCCGACGAAATTCTGGAAAAATATGTCCAGAACAACGAACTCGTGGAAGGCATCATACCCGTAAACTACGAAGTTATTGACAAATAATCGGAGGAAAACACATGGCAAAATATAAAATGCACGTTCTGGTTTGCGGCGGCACAGGATGCAAATCGTCCAACAGCCTGCAAATCATCGAAAACTTCAAAACTTTATTGTCGAAGAACAACCTGCAGGACGACGTTCAGGTTATCAAAACCGGATGCTTCGGTTTCTGCGAACAGGGCCCCATCGTTAAGATAATGCCCGACAACACTTTCTACACCCGCGTTAAACCCGAAGATGTGGAACGTATTGTAAACGAGCACCTCATCAAAGGACGTAAAGTTCCCGACCTGCTCTACACCAACCCCGAAAACAAAGAGCACGTGAGCGACTCCAAACACATGGATTTCTACAAAAAACAAATCCGTATCGCTCTGCGTAACTGCGGTTTCATTGATCCCGAAAATATCGACGAATGCATCTCCCGCGGCGGCTACGAAGCCCTCGGAAAATGCTTGAGCGAGATGACCCCCGAACAGGTTATCGCCGAAATGAAAGCCTCCGGACTTAGAGGCCGCGGCGGTGCCGGCTTCCCCACAGGTCTGAAATGGGAACTCTGCGCCAAAAACAAAGCCGACCAGAAATACGTTATCTGCAACGCCGATGAGGGCGACCCCGGCGCATTTATGGACCGTTCCATCCTCGAAGGCGACCCCAACAGCGTCATCGAAGCTATGGCCATCTGCGGTTATGCAATTGGCGCCACTAAAGGTCTTATCTACATCCGTGCCGAATATCCTCTGGCTATCGACCGTCTGAAAATAGCTATCCGTCAGGCCCGCGAATACGGTCTCCTCGGCGAAGACATCCTCGGCAGCGGCTTCAACTTCGACATCGAACTCCGTTACGGTGCAGGCGCATTCGTTTGCGGTGAGGAAACCGCCCTTATCCACTCCATGGAAGGTATGCGTGGCGAACCTACACTGAAACCCCCGTTCCCCGCTGTAAGCGGCTACATGGGAAAACCCTCCAACGTTAACAATGTTGAAACTTTCGCCAACGTGCCCGTTATCATCACCAAAGGCGCTGAATGGTTCAACAAAATAGGTACCGAGAAATCCAAAGGAACCAAAGTGTTCGCTCTGGCCGGCCAGATCAACAACGTGGGACTTATCGAAGTTCCCATGGGAATCACCCTCCGCGAGATTATCTACGAAATCGGCGGCGGTATCAAAGGCGGACGCAAGTTCAAAGCCGTACAGACCGGCGGTCCTTCCGGCGGATGCTTGACAGAGAAACACCTCGACACACCTATCGACTACGAAAGCCTTATGGCAGCCGGCTCTATGATGGGCTCCGGCGGTATGGTGGTTATGGACGAGACTTCATGTATGGTGGCTATCGCTAAATTCTACCTCGAGTTCACATGCGAGGAAAGCTGCGGTAAATGTACACCCTGCCGCGTTGGTAACAAACGTCTGTGCGAGATCCTCGACAAGATTACCAAAGGCAACGGCACAATGAAAGACCTCGAAGACCTGCGCAACCTTGCAGCAGTGATCAAAGACACCGCCCTCTGCGGACTTGGTCAGACATCGCCGAACCCCGTTCTCTCCACAATGGACAACTTTATGGACGAATATATCGAGCACGTTCAGGACAAGAAATGCCGCGCCGGCGTTTGCAAGTCGCTGATGAGCTACGTTATCGACAAGGAAACATGTATCGGATGCGGCAAGTGCGCCAAAGGCTGTCCCGCCGACGCCATCACCAAGACCGACTACATCGCTCCCGGCCACAAATTGCCCTCGATGGTTATCAACTCCGAAAAATGTATCAAATGCGGCGCTTGTATAAGCGGTTGTAAGTTTGGTGCTATTTCTGTAAAATAAATTGGTAAAACTATTAAAAATTATTAGAAAATGGTAAAATTAACGATAGATAACAAACCGGTAGAAGTAGCAGAAGGCACAACAATACTGAAAGCCGCCCGCCAAGCCGGTATCAATATTCCTACACTGTGCTATTTCGAGCTTGCAGGAATGAAATTCGAGAACAAACCCGGCGGTTGCCGTGTTTGCGTTGTAGAAGTGGAAGGCCGTCGTAACCTGGCTCCCGCTTGCGCAACAGACGTTATGGAAGGTATGGTAGTCCACACCAACAGCCCGCGTGTTATCAACGCACGCCGCACCGTGGTTGAACTTATCCTCTCCGACCACCCCAACGACTGTCTGCAGTGCGAGAAATCCGGCGACTGCGAACTTCAGGCCCTCGCCGTGAAACTGGGTATCCGCGAAATCCCCTTCAAAGGCGAACAATCCACCTACAAAACCGACACAACCCTCTCCGTTTACCGCGACATGAACAAGTGCGTTATGTGCCGCCGTTGCGAGACCATGTGTAACAAAATCCAGAGCGTGGGCGCCCTCTCCGGCGTAAACCGTGGCTTCCAAGCCGTTGTTTCCCCCGCTTTCGAGCAACCCCTCGGAGAATCGTCGTGCGTCAACTGCGGTCAGTGCGTACAGGTATGTCCTGTGGGCGCCCTCACCCTCGTTGACAACATCGGCGACGTGATGAAAGCCATCGCAGATCCTAAAAAGACCGTCGTGGTTCAAACAGCTCCCGCAGTGCGTGTTGCCCTCGGCGAAGAATTCGGCATGGAACCCGGCACCATCGTTACAGGCAAAATGGCCGCCGCTCTCCGCAGACTGGGATTCAACTACGTGTTCGACACAGACTGGAGCGCCGATCTTACCATTATGGAAGAAGGCACCGAGCTGCTGCACCGCGTGGCTAAAGTGCTGAATGGCGAAAAAGCCGTTCTGCCCCAGTTCACCAGCTGCTGCCCCGGTTGGATTGCTTTCATGGAAAAGAACTTCCCCGATCTACTGCCTAACCTCTCCACAGCCAAATCGCCGCAACAGATGTTCGGTGCTGCTTGCAAGAACTTCTTTGCAAACAAGATTGGCGTGAAACGCGAGGATATGGTGGTTGGTTCCATTATGCCC
>JAEENM010000110.1 GCA_016283745.1 Bacteroidales bacterium
CAACTATTATGTCAACAAGTATCTTTATATCAGCGGCTATTACGAGTTCAACCACACCCACAACCCCTTCACCCGCTCCCTCAACTGGGCACTTGGCGGCTTGGGTGTAGACATCCCCGACCAACCTAAAGCCCTCAACGGCCACTCCGTGGGGATACAAATAGGGTACGGGCTGTTCTGAGACAATAAACACCAACATTTGACGTTATTTAAAAAGCATTTGTACTGAATATAAAGTTTTAAACTATGCCAAAAATCCCCCGTCTCATCCTCCCTCTTGCTATTGCGGCACTTCTTTGCACCACGGCATAGGCACAGAAGGATTATGAGGATCTTGCTTATTTTCGGACAGGCCTTACAGCCTCAACAGGCGTACAATATCTCAATCATTCAAATTCAACCTATTGGGTGAGCAGAACGTCGTTACATTTTAAAGATGATGCTCCATTTGGTTTTAATTTTTTGGAAATTACTATTGGTCCTAATTATTTTTCTTTCAATCCTTTTGGGTTCTATGGGTATGTTAACCGAGGTGCGTCGCCGGCGACTTTTACTGCTGGTTTAATAGGACTTCTGTTTTCACCGCGTTTGTATTACCCTTTTGGAAAAAACTTCGAAGTCTTTGCTGGTTGGGATGCTCTCAAACTCACAAGGATGAAAGATATAAGCAGTGCATGGTATCTTACAGGCAGTCTCAGGGCTGGTTTCAATTGCTATATAAGCAAAAGGTTCTTTATCAGTGGCTATTACGAGTTCAACCACACACACAACCCCTTCACCCGCTCCCTCAACTGGGCACTTGGCGGTTTGGGTGTCGATATCCCCGACCAGCCAAAAGCCCTCAACAGCCACTCAGTAGTTATACAGATAGGACATGTCATTGACACAGAATCTCCTATATATGATTTATATCAATTTTAAATAATTGTAGCCTATCAAAGTTATAAATGTAATTTCCATTTCCGCTACCCAAATTACCCTTAATACTCACACCTTCACATCTTCTCACACCCACCTCTGATAATCTGAAAATCCGAGAATCTGAAAATCTATTCCCCTCCTCACATACTTTTCCCCCACTTTTGTCGTTATACTTTATTCTCATCTCTCCATCGCTGTTTGTGAAATACTTGGAGGATGTGCTAAGTAACTGACAGATACGAATATAGAGATACGCATTTATGGAATCGTTGCCCCCCTTGTTTTCCGACCTTGCGCTGATACTTGTAACGGCCGGTCTCACCACAATAATTTTCAAATGGCTCCGACAGCCGGTAGTTCTCGGCTACATAGTGGCCGGTTTCCTTATTGGTCCGGCGTTCAACCTGTTTCCGGGCATCACCGATGTGGCAGATATCAACGTGTGGGGCAAGATAGGCGTGGTGTTCCTGCTCTTTGCCTTGGGTTTGGAGTTCAGTTTCAAACGGTTGAAAGTAGTGGGTGCCACGGGCGCGGTAACGGCCATCACCGAGCTGGTGATAATGTTCACCGTGGGCTACACCATCGGCAAAATCATCGGCTGGAAGGACATGAACTGCATCTTCCTCGGCTGTATGCTCTCCATCTCGTCCACCACCATCATTATCAAGGCTTTCGAGGATTTGAACATGAAACGCCACAAGTTCACCAACATAGTGTTCGGGGTGCTTGTGGTGGAGGATCTCGTGGCGGTGCTGTTGTTGGTGGTACTTTCCACAATATCAGTGAGTAAGTCGTTCGACGGCATACAGCTGGCGTTCAGCCTTGTAAAACTGATGTTTTTCCTGATAATCTGGTTTATAGTGGGTATTTACGTGATTCCCACGCTGTTGCAGAAATCGCGCAAGCTGATGGGCGAGGAGACGCTGCTGGTGTTCTCCATCGGCCTCTGTTTCGGCATGGTGTATCTGGCCACAAAGGCCGGATTTTCGGAGGCTCTGGGTGCCTTTATGATGGGCTCCATCCTTGCCGAGACCATCGAGGCGGACAAGATTCACACCCTTGTGAACCCCATCAAAAACCTGTTCGGGGCCATCTTTTTCGTCACTGTGGGCATGCTCATCGACCCGCATGTGCTGGTGCAGTACTGGCTTCCCATTGTGGTGATAACCTTGGCGGTGATGTTCATCAAGAGTTTCAGCGCCACTGTGGGCGTGCTAATCTCCGGTCAGGACTTGAAAACCTCCATGCAGGCGGGTTTCTGCTTCTCGCAGATAGGTGAGTTCTCGTTTATCATCGCCACTTTAGGCTTGAGTTTCAAAGTGATAGATCCGTTTATGTACCCCATCATAGTGTCGGTGTCGATTATCACCACCTTCTTCACGCCTTTCTTTATGCGCCTTTCGGTGCCGGTGTACAACAAAGTGTACCCACATATCCCCGAAAAAGCCAAGCTGTTGCTAAGCCGCTACAGTTCAGGCACCAAGAGTGTGGAGCAGCAGAACGAGATGCGTAACTATGTGAAATCGCAGGTGGCGGTGCTGGCCATCTACGGTTCCATACTCACTGCCATATTGTTGATTTCCAACTTATTGCTCAAGCCACTCATCACCAGCAAGATAGATGGCGTATGGGGCGGTGTGGTGTCGGCTGTTATAACCCTTTTGGTGATGGCACCTTTCCTGCGGGCCTTGCTGAGCAAGAAAAACAAAGGCTTTACCTTGTTCAAGAAACTTTTGCAGGAGCGCAAGATAAACTACGGACTTCTGGTGTCGCTGTCGTTGCTGCGTTACATTGCCGCTTTCCTTTTTATAGGTATGGTGATGGTGTCGCATATCAACCTTGCTACGGGCTATGTTATTGTGGCTGTGGTTATTGCGGTGTATCTCATACGCAACTCCAAAGGCATACTGCGTTTCTACCAGCAGATAGAGTCGCGTTTTATGCACAACCTCAACGTGCGTCAGGAGGAGAAGAAAAAGCAGGCTCCCGTGCTTATTCCCGAAAAGGAGGCCAAAAACTTCTATCTCGAACAGATGGTGATAAGCAGCGACTCCGAGTTTGTGGGCAAAAGCCTTAAAGAACTACAGCTCAGGGAGCAATACGAGGTGAACATCGTCTCCATAACGCGCGGAAAAACGGTCATCAACTTGCCCGACCGCGACACAGTACTTTATCCCGCCGACAAGATTACCATCGTCGGCAGCGACGAGCAGGTGCAGGCCCTTAAATCCCTTGTGGAGATTGAGGACGAGCTTATCAAGCCCGACGCCAAGCGTCAGCAGATGGACCTCTACTCATTGCAGATTACCGAGAACCATCCGTTCAACGGCATCTCGATACGCAAAGCCGACATCCGCGAGCACTACCAGGCCCTTGTCATTGCCATCGAACGCAACGACGAACTGATGATGAACCCCGAATCGGACGAAATAATGCTTACCGACGATGTGATTTGGATAGTGTGCGAAGAAAACAGCGTGCAAAACATCAAGTCGTTGCTTATCGAAACCGAGGCGGAGTAGTATTTATTAAACCGAAAACGATTGAAAGACAGATGGTTGTCTTGAAATACTGAAAACTTTTCCGGCCGATGGTCGAAAAGAGTTGCAAAGATGGAAAAAATTAAGTATTTTTGCAATCCACAATGACAGAAAAAAAATAATATAACGATATGACAGAAAAGAAATTCACTTTGGTAATCAATCCGGGAGCCACCTCCACCAAGGCTTCCATATACGAAGGAGAGAACGAGGTTTTCACCGAAAACATCAAACATCCCATCGAAGAGATTCAGAATTTTAAAGAAGTCGCCGACCAGTTCGACTACCGCAAAGCCGCCATCCTCGACATGCTGGCCAAGCACAACGTATCTACTGGCGAGATAGCCATCGTGGTGGGCCGCGGCGGCCTCACCCGTCCCTGCGAATCGGGCACCTACCGTGTAAACGAGCTTATGAAACAGGAGTGCCACGAAGGCATTCAGGGCAAGCACGCCTGCAACCTCGGCGCACTCATCGCCGACAGTATCGCCAAGGAAATCGGCTTGGGCGACGCCTATATCGCCGACCCCGGCATCGTTGACGAACGTCCCGACCACGCCCGTATCACCGGCCACCCTGTGTTCGACATGGACCCGCACCGCGAAGGCGTTATCTGGCACTGCCTCAACCAAAAAATGACCGCCAAGCTCTACGCCCGCGAGCAGGGCAAACGCTACGAGGACATGAACCTCATCATAGCCCACCTCGGCGGCGGAGTCTCCGTGGGTATCCACAAACACGGCCGCGTGGTTGAAGTGAACCGCGCCCTCTGCGGCCTCGGCGCCTTCTCGCCCACACGCGCAGGCTCCATCAACGCCAGCAAACTTATCGACGTATGCTTCAGCGGAAAATATACCAAAGAGGAAATCAAGAAAATGATCACAGCCGAAGGCGGTTTCGTGGCGTACCTCAACACCAACGATGCCTACGAGGTGGAGAAAAAAGCCCTCGCCGGCGACCCCAAATGCAAACTCCTTGTCGATGCTTTCTGCTATCAGGTATCGCTCGAAATCAGCCGTCTGGCAGCAGTGGTGAACGGCAAAGTGGACGCCATACTCCTCACCGGCGGCATAGCCTACAGCAAACCGTGGATGGCCCAAATTCAGGAACATGTGGACTGGATAGCCCCCGTTAAGGTTTACAAAGGCGAAAACGAGATGCTCGCCCTCGCCATCTGCGGCAAAGAGGTGCTCGACGGAGTGGCAAAAGTGAAAGAATACGTTTAATATAATAAATAAAGCAAATGCCCTCTCGCTAACGGGAGGGCATTGTTATAACCTTTTCACAATGAAAAAAATAGCATTATTCTTGGCCTTGGCACTGCCTCTGGCTATGTGGGCGCAGGACAACACCGCCCAGCAGAAGACCTACAAACCTTCGGCAAAACTGAAAACCCTGCAGGACTCCGTGTCGTACTCCGTGGGTCTGGACGTTTATCAGAACCTCAAACAGAACATGGGCGATTTCGGCATCAACTGGGATATCTTTATGAAAGGCATCTCCGATGCAAGCAAGGACAAACCGGGCTACACCACCGAGCAGATGCAGCAGGTGTTCCAAAGATACCAAACCGAGATGCAACGTCTTTACAACGAGAAACTTGATAAAAATCTCGCCGAAGGCCGCAAATTCCTCGAAGAGAACAAGAAAAACAAATCGGTGATGGTTACCGAATCGGGGTTGCAGTACAAGGTGCTGAAGGAAGGCACAGGCAAGAAACCCGAAGCCGGCGGCACAGTGACCTGCCACTACACAGGCACACTTATCGACGGCACCAAGTTCGACAGCTCCTACGACCGCAACCAACCCCTCACTATCGCGCTCAACCAGGTCATCAAAGGCTGGGGCGAAGGCCTGCAGCTGATGAAAGAAGGGTCGAAATATATGTTCTACATCCCCAACGAACTGGCCTACGGTCAGCAACAGGCAGGGATGATACCTCCGGGAGCCGCCATCATCTTTGAGGTGGAACTCATCAAGGTCGAGGACACGAAGTAAACGACATCGCATAGATTCGGAACAATAAAGAAGTTTGGGTTTGCCGGCGGCGAGTTCGGACTTCTTTTCGCCATTTTAAAGCAACAAGGCAATGGGAAACACTTTCGGCAGGATTTTCAGGCTCACCACCTTCGGCGAGTCGCACGGCGAGGCCGTGGGCGGCGTCATCGACGGCTGTCCGCCACGCTTGGCGTTGGACTTTCAGGCTATCGACCAACTCCTCGCCCAACGTCGTCCCCACAACTATTTCGAGACAACCCGCCGCGAACCCGACAGGGTGCGTTTCCTTTCGGGAATAAAAGAGGGTGTTACGCTCGGCACACCCATCGCCTTTATTGTTGAAAACCAGAAACATAACTCTGCCGAATACGACGAGCAGAAAGAGGTTTTCCGTCCTTCGCACGCCGACTACACCTACCAAGCCAAGTACGGCATCCGCGACCATTGCGGCGGCGGACGTGCCTCGGCACGCGAGACGGTGGCACGGGTGGTGGCAGGAGCCATAGCCATGCAATTCCTTGAACAACAAGGGATAAGCATCGACGCCTGTGTAACGCAGATAGGCCACGTGCAAGTGTCCGACACTCAAGACCTTGATTTCCAGACAGCAGAACAATCCCCCTTGCGTTGTCCCGACCACGATGCCGAAGCCAAGATGTCGGCCATTATTGCCGAAACGCAGCAGAAAGGCGATACCTTGGGTGGTGTAATTACTTGTGTGATAAGCGGTTGTAAAGCTGGTTTAGGCGAGCCGGTGTTCGACAAACTCGGTGCCACCCTTGCCCACGCTATGATGAGCATCCCCTCGGCACGCGGTTTCGAGATAGGGGAGGGGTTCGCCTCCGCACTGATGACCGGCAGTCGGTACGCCGACGCCTTCAACGGCGATTTCTCCACCAAGACCAACCGCAGCGGCGGCATTCAGGGAGGCATCTCCAACGGCATGGAGATACGTTTTTCTGTGGCGTTCCACCCTGTGGTAACATCGGGCAAGCCCATCGAGGCGGTGGACCGGCAAGGCAATCCTCGCACCGTTCAGCCGAAAGGCCGCCACGACATCTGCCAAGTGCCTCGCGCAGTGCCCGTTGTGCAAAGCATGGCGGCATTAGTTATTATGGACAACTTTTTATTGCAAAAATCTATAAATCAATGAAAATTAAAGAGTTAATACTGTTTTTGATTCCGGTGCTCGCCCTTTCCTCGTGCGGAAAGAAAAAAACTTTCACCATCGAAGGAACGCTGCAGGGCGGAGCAGGCAAAACCGTGTATATCGAGGAGATAGCCCCCAAGGAGATGATTCCCATCGACACCATACAGCTCGACGGCAACGGCCATTTCGTGTTCACCTACGAGATGCCGTACCAGAGTTTCTACAACATCAAAGTGTCGGAACAAGATTTTGTGATGATTCTGCCCGATTACGGCGAGACGATAGTCCTCACCGGCGATTACAACCGTTTTTCGCCCACCTACGAGGTGAGCGGTTCAGAAGGCTCCATACAGCTGTGGCAGCTCAACGACTACAGCAAGTTCGGCCAGCAGCGCCTCGACTCCATAAGCAACGCTTTCGATCAGCTGATAGCCGCCTGCAACCGCGACACCAACTGTATCAAGAAACAGAAACCCGCCCTCGACTCCGTTTACAAGGAGGCCTTCGCACAGCAACAGCAGTATGTGGTGTCGTTTATCGAACGTAACAAAGGCTCATTGTCCACATTGATAGCACTTTACAAGACTTTCAACACCCGTCCCCTCATCAATCCGCAGACCGCCGATTTCGAATTTTACGAGATAGTTGCCGAAGGCTTGGAGGAGGCACTGCCCGAAAATCCGCATACCGTGCATTTCCGTAACACCGTGGAACACATGCGTGTACAGCAGCAGGTGCAACAAAACCAGCAGCCGCAGGCTATCGTATCGATGGGACATAACGAAAACCAGCAGTGATGGCGACACGTGAAAAGACATATTTCGTAGCCGACACCCATTTCGGTGCGCCGCCCGACAGCCGTGGGCGCGAGGCCGATTTTGTGCGTTGGCTCGATGTCATAAAGGATGACGCCAAGACGCTTTTCCTGCTCGGCGACATCTTCGATTTCTGGTTTTCGTACAAACATGTGGTGCCGCGAGGCTTCGTGCGGGTTCTAGGCAAGCTGGCCGAACTCGCTGACAGCGGGGTGGAGATACATTTTTTCACCGGCAACCACGATATGTGGGTGTTCGACTATCTGGAAAAGGAACTTGGAATAAATACTTACACCCAACCCACTGAGTTCGAGATCAATGGCAAGTTGTTGCTCGTCGGCCACGGCGACGGACTTACCAAGATGAACAAATCGTACAACGCCTTGAAACGTGTGTTCGCCTCGAGGCTGTGCCAGCGCGCTTTCGCGGCACTGCACCCGTGGGTGGGTTTCTCGATAGCGAAAAAATGGTCGCTGAGCAGTCGCCAAAAAGGCAAGAAAAACATAAAAAAGCAGTGCCGTCCCAACGAGGTGCCGGTGTTCTGCGAGGCCAAACTGAAGGAGAAACACTACGATCTGTTTGTCTTTGGCCATCGCCATAGGGTTGAAAACGAGGACGTTGGCGAAAATTCGCAGTTTTTTGTGATAGGTGAGTGGATAGAAAACCGCAACTACGCTGTGTTCTGCAACGGACAGCTCGAAGTCCGCGATTTTGCCAAAGAGTGAAAAAATCTTCATCGGCATATACTTTTCCGTTTGTTGTTCCGTTATTGTGGGACAAATTTCAAATTATATGTTCGACAACACGTTATTTTATTGGATAATTTTCGGACTGCTGATGCTGCTCAGTTTCATCGTGAGCCGCGCGTTGCAGTCGTATTTCAACAAATGCTCCAAAATCCTCACCAACGAAGGAGTTACAGGCAAGGAGGTGGCCGAGAAGATGCTTTACGACAACGGCATCTACGACGTGAAGGTGGTCTCCACCGGCGGTCTCCTCACCGACCACTACAACCCTGCCAACAAAACCATCAACCTGAGTTACGAGGTGTATAACGGCAACAGCGTTACCGCCGCCGCCGTGGCCGCCCACGAGACGGGTCACGCGGTGCAGCACGCACATTCGTATATATGGCTTTCGCTGCGTTCCAAGATGGTGCCCACTGTTAACATAGCTTCGCGCTGGATGCAGTGGATTTTGCTTGCCGGCATGCTGCTGGTGAACATTTTTCCATACCTGCTTTTGGTGGGAATAGCGCTTTTCGCCCTTACCACGCTGTTCAGTTTCATCACACTTCCGGTGGAGATAAACGCCAGCCGCAGGGCTTTGGTGTGGATGAACTCAAGCAACATAACCACGCCGCAGACACATCCCAATGCCGAGAAATGCCTGCGTCTGGCCGCATACACCTACGTCATCGCCGCACTCTCGTCGCTGGCAACCCTGCTGTATTACATACTTATCTATAGCCGCAGATCCTAAAGAATTCGGAATGCGGAGTTCGGAATGCGGAACTTAGCTAGATGTAGCCAATTCGGAACTAATTTGATTTTATTGATAATAAATAATGATTACAATACATTACCAAAAAATGTGTCGGAGACACATCATCTTAATAACCCCGCACAAACGAAGTGCAGTGTGGGGGTAAAAACAAACACCCTGAAAATCAGCGTCTTGGAGAGACGCGATCTTTACTTATGTAAAAATAAGCAGTAAATAATAAATAAAAAATTGATATGAAACATTTGTTTTTCAATGCAATAGCTGTCTTTCTGTTTTTCGGCGCGACAGCAAGTTACGGACAGGAGAAAAGGGTGATAGATTTTTCCGCTTTGCCCCAAACGGCACAGGATTTCGTCAATCAATATTTCTCCGCCAAAGAGGTCTCCACAGTGTTTTACGACAGCGATGACCGGGAGTACGAGGTGCGTTTTTCCGACGGTTCGAAGATTGAATTCGACAAAAAAGGCAGTTGGGAAGAGATTAAGGACCGCGACAACGTGCCCGCCGCTGTGATTCCGCAACCCATACGCGATTACCTTGCAACCAATCACAAAAATGCGAAAGTGCGTAAAATCAGTGCCGACCGAAGGGGATACGAAGTTGAACTTTTGGGAGACATAGAACTGAAATTCAACAAAAAAGGCAAATTCCAGCGCTACGACGACTAAACCGTTCTTTTTGCTACGGCAGTGAGTGCCCCATGCAATAGTGTTCGGAAGCATCGCAGTGCGATTTTTTAGAAATTTATTAATACAAAAAACTAAGACAATGAAACGTAACTTTTTCAAAACCATCGCCGCTCTGTTTACAGTGGCAACAATGATTTTCGCAGTATCGTGCGACAAAAACGAAGACGACAACGACGGCGGCCAAAACCAGAACAACAATAACAACACCTCGCTGGTTGGCACCAACTGGATAAACCACCAAGAGGGCGAGGACGAACTCGATGGTGGTGTTATGGCTCACTATGTGTCAGACGTCCGGCTGAGTTTCGGAACCGCCACTACAGGAAACGTGTCATTCTCCATGGAATATCCCGAATATCCCGAAGAAAATTTGAACTATAGCCTGCCTTTCACCTACACATACCAAACGCCTAACGGTACAATCACCGCTTCTGCCATGGGTTATACTATGAATATGACCTTCGTTGTGAACGGCAACCAGATGACCGTTACCACAACTAATGACGGCGAGACCGAGACCGCAATCTTCACCCGCCAGTAATAGCGTCTGTTTCGAACAGAAACACAAAATTCAAACATATTTTGCAAACCGAAAGAATCCTGCTCCGGCCGTGGCGAGAGAGCGACGCGCCGACACTTTTCCGCTACGCCTCCGACCCCGAAGTGGGTCCCCGTGCCGGCTGGCCGCCGCACCGTAGCGTGGAGGAGAGTCTCGAAATCATCCGCACCGTGTTCAACACCGACACTATGTGGGCCGTGGAACTCAAGTCCACGGGCGAGGCCATTGGCTGTGTGGGATATCTCACCGCAGCCCATTCCAACCTCCAAATCCCCGACGACCAGTGCGAGGTGGGCTACTGGATTGCCCGTCCCTACTGGGGAAGAGGCATCTGCTCCGAAGCCCTGCGTATGGTGGTGGAACACTGCTTCCGCGACAAAAGCTTTTCCGTGCTCTGGGGCGATTACTTCCCTCATAATCCCGCCTCGGGACGCGTGATGGAGAAATGCGGCTTTGTGGACACCGGCTGCGAGACGCTGTGTCCCAACCTCGAAATCGGCTCCGACCATCCGGTGAGAATAATGAAATTAGACCGTGAGTTATGGCAATCACAAACGAAAGGGTGAGGGAGGCCTATAGCGAGCGCGAGGCTCAGGCTATCTGCCACGAAGTGCGGCAAAGTGGCGATTTCGTGGGCTTTGCGCAAAAGTTTATGCATAGCGACGACAGCCGTGTGGCCCGCAACGCATTGTGGACCCTCACCAAAGCCAGCGACAGCGAGCTATCGCAGCTGCAACCCCTGCTCGACGAGCTTATGGACTTGGCCATGCATACCGACAGCTCAGCAGTGCGACGGCTGTCGCTGAACCTCGTTGAACGGCTGGAGATGGACGAGGACGACCTCCGCACCGATTTCCTCGACTTCTGCCTCGACCACATGGCCGACATCGCGGAGTTGCCCGGTGTGCAGTCGATAAGCATGAAACTCGCCTTCCGTATGTGCAAGTTCTACCCCGAGCTGATGGACGAGTTCCGCCGTACCCTCGAGGCGATGGAAATCAGCTATTACAAATCCGCAGTGAAAAGCGTCCGCAATAGGATACTGGCAGGGAAAATGAAGTGAGGGGTTTGCCACATTTTTTGAACGAAAGAGCGGAAATTTGTATTTTGAAATATAAATTTTGGATATAATTTTGTATTTTGAAATATAAATTTTGGGTATAATTTTGTATTTTCAAATATAAATTTTCAATTGCGCGAAAAAAAAATAGCCCCGACGGGGCGAAATATTATAGGCAGGGGTGAAGAAAGGTTCAGTGAACCTCTCGATAGCGACCGAAGGGAGCGGAGAACAAAAAAAACTGTTTTAATGTGCCACAAACCAAACAGAAGTCCGAAGGACTGGCACAGTCGCGCGAAAATAATGTAATCCCCAAATATTTAATTGTGCCACCCCAATTTTGATCAATTTTGTAATCTGGACATTGCAATTTTATCATATTTTGTAATCTGCACATTACAATTTTGCGATATTTTGCAATCTCTACATTACAATTTTGGATATGTTATGCCACCCCTTCGGGGTTCCAACTGTATTGGTTGTTTATTAAGCAGGGGCTTACGCCACCTGC
>JAEENM010000111.1 GCA_016283745.1 Bacteroidales bacterium
AAACTCGACGCACTTATCAAATCTACATACAACAAAAACATAGTGAGCCTCTCGGGAGTGCCCTCGTGGATGTCGGTGCTGCTGCAGAAAAGCATAGAATACGCCGGCAAAAACAGCATCTCCGAAATGTGGCCCAACCTTGAGACGTTCTTCTACGGCGGAGTGCATTTCGAGCCTTACCGCAAGAAATTCGACCAGCTGATTGGTCGCAACGACATGCGCTACGTGAATATTTACAACGCCTCCGAAGGCTTCTTCGGAGTGCAGGACCAAGTCCACTCCAGCGACATGCTGCTACTGCTCGACAACGGCATTTTCTACGAATTCATGCCTCTGGAGGAGACGGACAAGCCCAACCCGAAACTTATTCCGCTGTGGCAGGTGGAGAAAGGTCGCAACTACGCCATGGTGATAAGCACCAACTCGGGACTTTGGCGTTACATCATCGGCGACACGGTGATGTTCACCTCGTTAAGTCCCTACAGAATACAGATCACCGGAAGGACAAAGAATTTCATCAACGTGTGCGGCGAGGAGCTGATTGTGGACAACGCCATTCAAGCCCTGAACGCCACCTGCACCCAGCTCGACTGCGAGGTGCGTGAATTCACCGCCGCGCCTTACTTCTCGGCCGACGACAAACCCGTGGGACACCAGTGGCTTGTGGAGTTCGAGAGGGAACCCGCTGACATCGACCTCTTTGCCGCCACCCTCGACAAAAACTTGCAAGTGGTGAACACCGACTACCAGTCGAAACGCTACAAGGACTTCATACTGCGGCCGCTGCTGCTCACCGTGGCGCCGCAAGGCACTTTCTTCGAATGGCAGAAACAACGCAACCGCCTCGGCGGACAAAGCAAAGTGCCACGACTGAACAACACCCGCGAGACAATAGACACGCTTTTAAAAATAATTGATAGTTTATAATTTATAGTTTATAATTGACAATGAACAATTTAATTAGTGTGCAGTTTGTAGTTTTGAGTTGGCAGTTGAACGCCTTCACATTATAACAGTTCACTGATCACTGATCACAGTTCACAAACTAATCACTAATCACCATTCACTAATCACTAAACAATGACCATACAAGAAATTGAAAACCAAATTGTTGCCGAGTTCGCGAATTTCGAGGACTGGCTGGACAAATACAACTACATCATCGAGATGGGCAAGAGCTGTCCGCAGATAGACGAAAAGGACAAGGTGAACGAGAACCTGATTAAAGGCTGTCAGTCGAAGGTATGGCTGAGCGCCCATTTGGAGGACGGCCGCATCCGTTTCCGCGCCGACAGCGACGCCGTCATCACCCGCGGCATAGCCTCGCTGCTGATACGCGCGTTGGACAACCAGACTCCCGCCGACATACTCGCCTCCGACCTTTCGTTCATCGAGAAAATCGGGCTGAAGGAACACCTCTCCCCCACCCGCTCCAACGGCCTTACGGCAATGGTGAAACAGATGAAAATCTACGCCCTCGCATTCCAAACCTTAGCACAACAACAGCAATGACACCCACCAAAGAGACCATCCATTCGGCGGTTATCGACGCGCTGAAATCCGTGTTCGACCCCGAAATCCCCGTCAACATCTACGACCTCGGATTTATCTACAACATCGAAGTTACGGACGAGATGAAGGTCAAAATTCTTATGACCCTCTCCGCCCCCAACTGTCCCGTGGCCGACTCGCTGCCCATTGAGGTGCGCAGCAGAATCCTCAGCATAGAGGGCGTTTCCGACGCCGAAGTGGAGATAACCTTCGACCCGCCATGGAGCATGGACAAAATGAGCGACGAAGCCAAAATGGAACTCGATTTCTTCTTTTAAAACACACGCACGATGAAAAAAACAGCAACACTTCTCTTACTCACCGCACTGGCACTAAACTGCTTAGCGCAAAGCGAGAAACACATCGCGGTAACGCACAGCGGCTACGACAAGATAACCCTCACGCTCACCGCAGGCGAGATAAACGCCACCACCATAAGCACCGACAAAGGCCTGTTCAGCAGGATAAACGCCGACGGTTTTCTGCCTTATGGCAACGATGGTTCTCCCGAACTTCCGGCACTGGTTTCCATGCTTGAAATACCCCTTTGTGACGGTTTCAACGTAAGCATCACCCATCAGGAATGGCAGAGCTTTGCCACGGAAAGACTCGGTATTTCGCACCCCGTTTATCCAAGACAGCCGTCGCGGTCCAAATCCGAGAAAGGACCTTTCGAGCTGGTGATAAACAACGAGGTTTACGCCACCGACGCTTTCTGTCAGCCGGTTCTGGTCGAGTTGGAGAAAGTGGGTGTGGCACGCGACAAAAACCTCGCCACACTCTATTTCTCGCCCTACAACTACAATCCCGTAAGCGGCGAACTGAAGATATGCACCCGCGCCGAAGTGGAGATAACCTTCCACAACGCCGACATAGCAGCCACCGCGAGGATGAAAACCCTGCACAACTCCAAGATGTTCGCCTCGGCAACGACCATCAACAGTCTGCCAAAAGGTGCCGACAAAAACGAGGTTTCATCTGCCCCTATCCGGTACCTGATAGTGGCACACAACTCATTCCGCGGACTGTTGGACACTTTCGTGGAATGGAAACGTCGCAAGGGGTTCATCACCGACATCGTTTACACAGGCACTTCGGCCGTCGGCACAACCACTACATCCATAGCTAATTATATCAAATCGCAATACAACAACGCCACCACTGCCAACCCTGCCCCCACTTTCCTGCTCCTTGTGGGCGATGTGCAGCAAATCCCCGCTTTTACGGGCAACGCCGACAACCACGCCACCGACCTCTACTACGCCTCTTGGACCAACGGCGACAACATCCCCGACTGCTACTACGGGCGTTTCTCGGCACAGAACGCAGACCAGCTGACACCCCAGATTGAAAAGACTCTGATGTACGAGCAATACACCATGCCGCAGACATCATATCTGGAGCGTGCACTGCTCATTGCCGGCATCGATGACGGCGAGGCAGGCGACCGTGGCTACACCCACGCCGACCCCACTATGAAATACATCAAAAACAATTACATCGACACATCTTACGGATACTCCTTTGTGGCCTATTACGACAACAGCGACTACACCCTCGACGGCCGCGGAATGGCCACAGGCATGACCAATATTCTAACCAACATACTTTCACGAGGCACCTGCATTGCCATCTATTCTGCTCACGGAAGCAGCAACGGATGGTACAATCCTGCCTTCGGGAAAACCGAACTTTCGAACCTTTTCAACAACAAAAAAATCGGTCTGATGATCGGCAATTGTTGCGAATCAAACACTTTCAACAACGACGAATGCTTTGGCGAAGCCCTGCTGCGTCTCCCCGACTGCCGCGGCGCTATCGGATACATTGGCGGTTCCAACAAAACTTATTGGGATGAAGATTATTACTGGGCTATAGGAATACACAATATCGGCTCACAAGGCCAAACACCATCTTACACCTCTGGACGTTTGGGATGTATCGACCGACTGTACCACACCCACAACGAGACTTATCCCAACTGGTACGTAACCCAGGGCGGTATGATGTACAGCGGCAATCTTGAGATTCAAGCATCATCGTCGCGACGCAAAATTTACTATTGGGAAATTTACCACTTGATGGGCGACCCTTCGGTGATGCCGTGGCTGCACCGCGCACAAACAATGACAATTAGAGTGAACCGCGCCATAAGCCCGAGTACCACCTCGTTGCTTGTAAAAGCTGCGCCATATTCCTACATCGCACTAACCGACAGCAACCTAAATCTTGTGACAGCCGCCTTTGCCAGCCCTATGGGATACGCCACACTGCAATTCAACGCCCTTCCCGAAGGCAATTACGAAATTGCTGCATCGGTACAGGGATACAAGACAACATTCACCCCGATAGTGGTGAGCTCATCGGTGGGCATCAACGCTGCCGACAAGCCCGAAGTGCGGGTTTACCCAAATCCCGCCAAAGATTTTGTTTTTGTGGAAGGCGTTGAAATAGAAAAAGTTACACTTGTAAACATGCTTGGCAACGAAGTCGCTACGTTGGACAAAATCGGCGAAAACCGAATCGCCGTTCCGCTTGACGGATGTGCCAAAGGCATTTACATACTCCACACACAATTCCGCAACGGCACTTCGGCCTACAACAAGATTGTGGTCGGGAAATAACACCGAAAGACGATGAAACGAGTCAGATTATACCTTGCACTGTTTTTGCCACTCCTTTGCGGGACGGCAATGGCGCAAACGCAACCCGACTCCGCCGCCATCGTCATCAACAGCTATCTGAAAAACCTCGGGCACGACGCCCTCAACTGGCAAACCGTTGACATAAAGTCGGTTATCACTTTCAGCAACAGCTCCGACACTCTGATTATGGAACGACGCTTCGCCTTTCCGGAATACTCTTACGTAAAAATCTCCCACAAAGGGGAAACCATGTTCGGGCTTTACAGCACCGGCGAGGAATTTCTGATGTACGACACCGCCCGCCATTCGTGGGACGTGACCTCGGAGAGCGACTACCTGCGTATGCTTGCGGGGTACGACATACGCGGTCCGCTGTGGAACTGGGAGAATATGAGCATACTTGCCGAATACCGTGGCACCAGCGATTTCGAGGGCAACCTCGTTTACCGTGTACGTGTGCACGACCCGTTGCGTGGCGACCGCGAATATCTTTTCGAGAAAACAACCGGAAACCTGTTCCTCACCATCGAGCTGCCGCACGAAGAGCAAAAACCTGCCGTAGATTGGCGCGCCATCCACGAATACACCCCCGTGGGAGCGTTCCTCTTCCCCACCCTCGAGAGCTATCAGGCCAACGGAGCGATAACCATAATAACCTCGCAGGTGGAGCTGCGGCCTTTCAACAAATCCGATTTCAAACGACCGCCAACAATACATGAATACTATTGATGAATACTACATGGGCGAGGCCCTGAAGGAAGCCCGCGCAGCCTACGACGAGGACGAAATTCCCGTCGGGGCGGTGATAGTGGGTAACGGCAGGATAATAGCCCGCGGCCACAACAGCACCGAGCTTCTGCACGATGTTACGGCCCACGCCGAGATGATAGCCATAACCTCGGCGGCACAGGCCATTGGCGGCAAATACCTCACCGACTGCATTTTGTACGTAACCCTCGAGCCCTGCGTGATGTGTGCTGGAGCCTTGGCGTGGGCGCAGATTGGACGCATAGTTTACGGCGCCTCCGACCCAAAGCGTGGTTTCTCCTCCGTTTCGGAAAAGATACTCCACCCAAAGACCGAAGTGGTGTCGGGCGTTCGAGCCTTGGAGGCCGAAGCCCTGCTGAAACAGTTTTTCGAGAAGAAAAGGAAATAAAATATTTCTCAAATCCAACTTTTTTTCGTATCTTTGCAAAACGTTATGATTAACACTAATTATTGATTATCAGATAAATACAATATAATAACATGAAACCGACCTTATTAGTTCTTGCCGCTGGCATGGGCAGCCGCTACGGCGGACTGAAACAACTTGACAACGTAGGTCCCAACGGCGAAACCATAATGGACTACTCCATACAGGACGCCATACGCGCCGGATTCGGCAAAGTGGTGTTCGTTATCCGCCACAGCTTCGAAAACGAGTTCCGTCAGATTTTCACCCCCGAGCGTTTCGGCAACAAAATTCAGATGGAATACGTGTTCCAGGAGCTGGACAAGCTTCCCGAAGGCTTCACCGTGCCCGAAGGCCGCGAAAAACCATGGGGCACCAACCACGCCATACTCATGGCCAAGGATGCCATCCACGAGCCTTTCGCCATCATCAACGCCGACGATTTCTACGGCCGTAACGCCTTCGAAGTGATGGGCGCGCACCTGCAAACCCTCGGCGACGCTCAAGGCCGCTACTGCATGGTGGGTTACCGGTTGGAAAACACCTTGTCGGAAAACGGCTCCGTGTCGCGCGGAGTGTGCAACATCGACGCTGCCGGCAACCTCGTCTCCATGACCGAACGCACCGCCATCTCGCGCACGCCAAACGGCATCGAATACAAGGAGAGCGACGGCTCAATGCATCCACTCCCCGCCGACGCCATAGTGTCGATGAACCTCTTCGGTTTCACCCCCGACTATTTCGCCAAATCGGAGAAACTCTTTGTGGAATTTCTCAAAAAATCGGGCCACGAGCTGAAATCGGAATACTACATTCCCTTTGCGGTGAACACCTTCATCAACGAGGGCAGCGCCACGATGCAGGTACTGCAGACCACAGCACGCTGGTTTGGAGTTACTTACAAAGAAGACCGCCCCATGGTGGTGCAACGTCTGAAAGAACTTCACGAACAAGGCATCTACTAAAATGAACTGGCTGAGAAGGCTTTTCCATTGCGGCTCCGAGGCCGAAGCAACCGATAACACGATGAAATACCTCATAGTTGGACTGGGCAACATTGGCAGCGAATACGAGGGCACACGCCACAACGCCGGATTTATCATGATAGACCGCGTGGCCAAGGAGCTCGAGTGCGACTTCGCCCTTTCGCGTCACGCCTACCGCGCCGAAGCCAAATACAAAGGCCGCACCCTTGTGCTGATAAAGCCCACCACCTACATGAACCTCAGCGGCAAAGCCGTAAAATACTGGATGACAACGGAAAAGATTCCCCGCGAGAACATTCTCGTTATTGTTGACGACCTCGCCCTGCCCGTGGGCACTCTGCGCCTGAAAGGCAAAGGCGGAGCCGGCGGACACAACGGCCTCACCGACATAGAGATGTGTCTCGGCACACAGGACTACGCCCGTCTGCGCGTGGGCATAGGCGACAACTTCTCGCGCGGCCGGCAGGTGGATTACGTCCTCAGCAAATTCCCCGACGACGACCTCGCCACCATCAACGAAAAGGCCGACACCGCCTGCGAGATAGTCAAATCCTTCGCCACCATTGGCATCGAACGGACAATGAATTACTTCAACACAAAAAAATAACCCGATGAACCTGACGATAGACACCGGAAACACACGCACCAAATTCGCGGTATTCGACGGCGAAACTATCGTCGCTTCGGGCATATTGGAAAACACCGAACAATACGCCGCCCTTTTCGGACAATACCCAATAGAGGCCGTAATTGCCTCATCAGTGGGGCAAGACATTGATTTTCAATCAATCACACCCCAAGATACACATTTCTATACCCTAGACGCAGAGCTGACGCTGCCCATCGTCATCGACTACGAAACACCCGAAACCCTCGGTCCCGACCGCATCGCCGCTTGCGTGGGAGCCTCGGCGCTTTTCCCCATGCAAAACTGCCTCGTGATAGACGCCGGCACCTGCATCACCGTGGACCTTATCGACATAAATGGAATATTCGACGGCATCGCCATTTTGCCGGGACTTACAATGAAATTTGAGGCCCTACATACTTTTACGAAGAAATTGCCGTTATTGCACTTGTCGGATGTAAACGAACTCGACAGAAAAGGTAGCGGAAGCACCAGAAAGTCAATACTTTCGGGCGTTTATGCCGCTACCTTGCTGGAGCTTTATGGTTTTTACGACATGTACAAAATAGATCACGAAGACCTGAAAGCTGTTTTGACCGGCGGCGACGGCCTTCTGCTCGAGCAGGATCTGAAAGACGACAGCATCGACACGACTTACGTCAAAGACTTGACACTGATAGGATTAAACAAAATATTGGAATATAATGAAAACCAAAATAAATAGTATAGTGATTGCGGTTGTGATGACCGTCGCCTGTGCCGCAGCGTGGGCGCAGAACGGCATCAACTCGCCATACTCGCAGTTCGGCATCGGCGAGGTGAAATCGCCGTACAACAACCCCTACACCAACGCCATGGCAGGATTGTCGTACACCGTGCGCAACAACTTCGCCATCAACAGCAACAACCCCGCTTCCTACACCGCCATCGACACACAGTCGTTTGTATTCGATTTCGGTTTGACCTTTGATTTCGAACATCTTACCGACAACGGCCAGAGCTTCCGCGACGCCAACGGCAACCTGTCGCACATTGCCATCGGCCTGCCTATCTTCCGTTGGTGGAAGACAAGTCTCGGACTGGTACCTTGGAGCGAACTCAACTACAAGACCTCCATAGTGGCACCCGACACCAACCTCGGCAACACCACCACTGTTTTCGACGGCAACGGCGGCATTAACAAAATTTACTGGGGACACGCCTTCAGCATCACCCGCTCGCTGTCGCTCGGCTTCAACGCCAATTTCCTTTTCGGCAACATCAACCGCGCCATAACCTACAAATTCGACTCCATCTACGCCCTCAGCTCGCGCAAGCACAAAGAGACTGTGGTGCGCAACTTCTCCCTCGATTTCGGAGTGCAGTACCTCCTGCCCCTTGCCAACGACAACAGCCTGAGCTTCGGCCTCACCTATTCCTGCCCCTTCAAACTCAATGTTGACGACAAAGCCACCATCTACACCTTCTCCACCAAAGGCGAAATCGAATACATAGGCGACACCGTGTTCCCCACCGAGAGCTACACTAGCACCCTCGAACTGCCGTCGGTGGTGGGATTGGGCGTGGCTTTCAACAAAGGCGAGAGCTGGACTCTGGGCCTCGACCTCACCTACTCGCAATGGAACGGCGCCAAATATACCGAAAACACCACCAAAAACATATTCGGCGACTGGAACGCCATCGACTACGTGAACAACTACCGCATGGCCCTTGGCTTCGAGCGCAAGAGCGACCGCAACGGCAGCAAATACTACCAGCTGATGTCGTACCGGGCTGGCATCCATTACGAGATAGGCAAAGCGCAGGTGCTCGGCCAGCGCATCGACGATTTCGGCATCCACGCAGGAGTGTCGTTCCCCGTAAGGAAAATGAAATCGTTTGTAAATCTGAGCCTGCAATACGGCAGCTACGGCACCGCCGACCTTGTGCGGAAACAGTACCTGCAGGTGGGACTGTCGCTATCGACAAGCGATTCGTGGTTCAGAAAACGTAAGTATGAATAAAAAACAGTTACAAAAAACTAAATAACACATAACACATTAAAGAGATGAAAAAGTTATCGTTCATAGGATTGGCAATAGCCGCTTTGCTGATACCAATCAACGCAAAAGCCCAGAAGTATGGCGCCACGCCCGAAGACAGCGTGAAATGCGTGGAGAACCTTGCAATGTACAGAGAATACTTCAAGGCGGGAGATTACCTGAACGCCTACAATCCATGGAAAGAGGTTATCAAGACCTGCCCCCGCAGCAGCGAAAACGCCTACATCCACGGCGTAACTATCCTGAAACAAATGATAGCCCAGAAAGAAATAACCCAGGCTCGCCGCGACTCGCTGATTGAAGACCTTTTCGCCCTGTACGACCAACGCATACAATATTTCGGAAACGAAGGCCCGAACAAAGCACGCAAAGCCGTGGACATGGCATTCTACCGCAAAAACGCAGTAGAAACCTACTACCCCATCTTTGCCGAAGCTATCGCCGCAGGTCAGGAGAAAATCCCCGCCTCGCACATAGTGAAATACTTCGAAGCAACAATAGCTTACGTAAACGTGGCAAAGAAAGCCGACGTCGACCTGATTGTGGACAACTACAACACCGCCTCCACCCTGCTGGAGAAACAGCTTGCCGAGACTCCCGACAACGCCGAGAAAATCAAAGGCGCCATGGCCAGCGTGGAAGCTCTCTTCGCACCTTACGCCACCTGCGAGAAACTGGATGAGATCTTCACCAAGAAATTCGAGGCCACTCCCGAAGACACCAACCTGCTGCGCAAAATATGCAGTCTGCTGGAATCGAAAAGATGCATGGACTCCAAACTCTATTTCGACGCTACCGAACAACTGCACAAACTGGCTCCCAGCGCACAGACCGCTTACCTGATGGGCAACCTCTGCTTCACCAAGAAACAGTACTCCAAAGCTGCCGAATACTTCCAAGAAGCCGCTGAGGGTATTACCGAGACCAAGGAGAAATACAAAGCCTACATCAACCTGGCCAACGCCTACTCGGCCGCCAGCAGCTACTCCGCATCGCGCAACGCAGCCTACAAAGCCGCCAGCCTCGACCCGACCTCCGGTGAGCCTTACCTGATAATAGCAGCCCTCTACGCCAAATCGGCAGGACACTGCTGCGGCGACACCCCCGTACTGAAACGCGTGGCCTACTGGGCAGCCGTGGACAAAGCCGTGAAAGCACGCAGCATCGACAACGACCCCGACGTGCAGGCTCGCGCCAACAAGCTGATAGGCACCTACTCCGCTTACTTCCCCAAGAAAGCCGACGCCTTTATGGAAAACATCATCGACGGCAACTCGTTCTACGTGGGCGGCTGGATCGGAGAGACAACCACAGTAAGAACACGCTAACACATTTTGAAACTCTTTAAGAACATATACACAACGACACAACTCCTACAATCGGCAGGAGTTGTGTCGCTTTTACTGCTTTTAGCCTCGGCATGCAGCAACGACATGGACACCATACGTTTTTTCGAGCGTAAGGAGATGCCGCTGCAAACCCTTTCGGGAGCTGAGATACTGAGAAGCAAGAGCGGCGACGTGCAGGTGCGGCTCACCGCTCCAGAGATAAACCGCTACGACGGCGACAACGCGCGCACCGAATACCCTAAAGGCGTCCGCGTGGATTTCTTCGACGCCAACAAAAGAGTGAAATCCACCCTCTCGGCAAAATACGCCATCGACTCGGACCGCAAAAACCAGATAATAGCTCGCAACAACGTGGTGATAATCGACTACCAGACTGGAGACACCACCTATATGGAAACCCTTGTGTGGGACCGCAACGAGAAACGTATCTTCTCCAACAACCCGTTGATGTCGGTAAACGGCCAGCGAGTAACCTACGGCGACGGTTTTGTGTCCGACGAGAAACTCGAAAACCCGCGCATACTGCGACAACGCGGGACAATAGAATTTGACGAGGAAGAGAGCGAATCCGCAGACGAAGAATAACCCGAACACCCAATGAGCACCAACTCCCGCAAACCCGCTTTTATGCACTTCTCGCAATCCGAAAAACGCGGGTTCTTTTTTGTACTCTCTTTTCTGGCGGTGCTCATCGTCGTGCTTGCCCTGCGCCCAGTACTCGTCGAGCGCGAAAGCCAGAGATACGACTTTACAAGTTTTGAAAAAGAGATATCGCAATACAAGGACAGCATCCTCAACAACTTGGACTCCAACGATTTCCGCTATTTCGAAAACAACAACTTCAACCGCTCCTTAGGACGCAAGCTCACCCCTTTCACCTTCGACCCCAACACCCTTCCGGTGGATGGCTGGAAAAAGCTGGGCTACAGCCAGAAACAGGCACAGGCAGTGGACAAATACCGTCAAAGAGGGGGAGTGTTCCGCAAAGCCGACGATGTAAAAAAGCTGTTCTTCATCGATGACGAGGACTTCCAAATTCTTGAGCCTTACATCGTTATCGAACACATCCCCGAAAGGGAGCCACGCCGCGAATATTCGTCGGAAAAGCCGTCGCAACCCGCTGTAACAAAGAAAGTCGAGCTTAACACCGCCGACACTTCGGACCTGAAAGAGCTGCGCGGCATTGGCAGCGGCTACGCCAAACGCATTGTCAAATACCGCCAACAGCTGGGAGGCTTCTACAAACCGGAACAGCTGCTCGAAGTCTATGGCTTTACGCAGGAGCTTTACGAAAAAGTGGCACCAAACATCATCATCGACGGCGACGAGCTGCGCAAGATAAACATAAACACCGCCACCCTCGACCAGCTGAAACGCCACCCCTACCTTGACTACTATCAAGCAAAAGCCATAGTGAACTACCGCGAGAAATACGGCAAATTCGCCTCGGTGGACGACCTGCTGAAAACCAACCTGATTTATCAGGAAACTTTCGATAAAATAAAACCTTATTTGGTTGTTCAATAAAAAAAAAGTATCTTTGCAAAACAGAACAATTAACAGTTTCAAACTGCAAACATCTGTAAATCACCGCATCAATGAAATTCGAAGCACAGAAAATAGCACAAATGTTAGGCGGAACGGTGGAAGGCAACGCCGCCGCCGAAGTCTGCAAACTCTGCAAGATTGAAGAAGGCGTGGAAGGCGGCCTCTCCTTTTTGGCCAACCCCAAATACACACACCACATCTACGAGACCAAAGCCACCGCTGTTATCGTGAACAAGGACTTTGTGGCCGAACACCCCGTGCACACAACCCTTATCCGCGTGGAGAACGCCTATATGGCTTTCGCCCAACTGCTTAGCATCTACAACGAAATGCAGCTCGACAAGAAAGGCGTTTCGCAACTGGCTTTCATCCATCCTTCGGCAAAAATCGGCGAGAACTGCTACATCGGCGAGTTTGCCTACATCGGCGAGAACGCCGTGGTGGGCGACAACAGCAAAATCTATCCCCAGACCTACGTCGGCGACAACGTGCAAATCGGTAACAAAACCACATTGTTTGCAGGTGTTAAGGTGTATATGAACTGCATGATTGGCAACAACTGCATACTGCACTCGGGTGCCGTTGTGGGTGCCGACGGTTTCGGCTTCGCCCCCAAAGGCAACGGACAAGGCTACGACAAAATCGCGCAGATAGGCAACGTGGTGATAGAGGACGACGTGGAGATTGGCGCCAACACCTGTATCGACCGCGCCACCCTCGGCTCCACCTTTATCCATAAAGGTGTGAAACTGGACAACCTGTGCCAGATAGCCCACAACGTGGTGGTGGGCGAAAACACCGCCATGGCATCGCAGAGCGGAGTGGCCGGCTCGTCGAAAGTGGGTGCCAACTGCATACTCGCCGGACAGGTGGGTGTGGTGGGACACATCGAAGTGGGCGACAATGTAACGATAGCCGCTCAGTCGGGCGTTACTAAAAACGTAAAATCCAACAACATAATGCTTGGCTCCCCTGCCCTTCCCGCCGACAAAATGCGCAAAATCTACGTCTACGAACGCAAGCTCGAAGAGATGGCGCAACGCATCGCGGAACTCGAGAGGAAAGTTAAGAGTTTATAGTTTACAATTTATAGTTTATAGTTTATAATTGATAATTGAAAGTTGAAATTAAAAAACGGGCAGCCTTCGGCCGCCCGTTTTTTTCTATAATAATTCCGAACTCCGAGTTCCGAACTCCGAATTAAATAAAGTTCATCGTTTCTTTGCTGACGAATTTCTCGCAGTAGTGGCACTGCATCTTCAGGTTCTGACGGTCGAGGATACGGAACTTGGTGCGGATGGTCTCTGCGTTGGTGATGCATTTGGGGTTCATGCATTTGATGATGCCTTCGACCATGTCGGGGATTTCGGCGGTGAATTTCTCCTGAACCTCGTAGTTGCGTATCACTATGAGGGTGGCAGTGGGGGCGACAAGGGCGATTTTGTTTATCTCGTCGCGTTCGAAGAATTTGTTCTTGATTTTCACTATGCCCTTATGTCCCAGTTTCTGGCTTTGCAGGTTGTTGCCGATAAGCACCTCGTCGTTGTAGTTCTCCAAATCGAGCAGACTTATTACTTTATACACCACGTTTGTGGGGATATGATCGATAACTGTTCCGTTTTCGATGGCCGAAACCACCATTTCTTTCTTATTGTTTTCCATTGCGATAATCTTTTTTTGATGACACAAACTTATCTAACACCCAGTATTGCGGCCATAAGCGCCTGACGCACGTACACGCCGTTCTGTGCCTGTTGGAAATAGTAGGCGTAGGGTGTTTTGTCCACGTCGGTGGCTATTTCGTTCACGCGGGGCAGCGGGTGCAGCACACGCATGTTGGGTTTGCAGCCCTGCAGCATTTTGGCGGTGAGTATGCATGAATCCTTTACACGCTCGTATTCCAGCGGGTCGGGGAAACGCTCGCGCTGTACGCGGGTCATGTAGATGATGTCGGCAAAGGGGATGACCTCGGCCAAGTCGGTGTATTGGTAATATTTAAGGTTGGCGTTTTTGACGGACATCTTCACCGAGCTGGGGAGCTTCAGTTCCACGGGGGAGACGAGGTGGAAGGTGGCGTTGAAGTTGCACATGGCCTGTACGAGTGAGTGCACTGTGCGTCCGTATTTCAGGTCGCCCACCATGGCGATGTTCAGGTTCTCGAGTGTGCCCTGGGTCTTGCGAATGGAGTAGAGGTCGAGCATGCACTGCGTGGGGTGCTGGTTGGCGCCGTCGCCGGCGTTGATAACGGGCACCGAGGCCACCTCGCTGGCGTAGCGCGAGCTGCCTTCCTTGGGGTTACGCATCACTATCAGGTCGCTGTAGCTACTCACCATCACAATGGTGTCGTGCAGCGACTCGCCTTTCTGGACGCTGGTTCCGCCGGGGTCGCTGAAACCGATGATGCGGGCGCCGAGCTGGTTGGCGGCACTCTCGAAACTGAGGCGGGTGCGGGTGGATGGCTCGAAAAAGAGCGTGGCCACCACCTTGTCGCTCAGGATGGGCTGTTTGGGGTTCTTCTCAAACTCTTCGGCAATATCCAGCACCTGAATGTATTCCTCCTTGCTGAAGTCGGTGATGGATATCAGATTTCTTCCTTTTAAATTACTCATATCGTATATCTGTTTTATCGTTTACTTTTTGGTCCATTACAAAAAAAACGACTGAAAACAATTTCAGTCGTCAAAAAAATATCTCAATTTTTCACCGCAGTGAAACAGAAAATCATCATCTAAATGCCTAACATTAAAAATTTTACTTGCGTTCATCGTAAAAACTGCATTTTAGCAAATATACGAAAATTTTTCATTTATTATGGAAAAAAGATGATTTTTTTAATTGACTGCTTAATATATTACCTAAGTAAAGATCGCGTCTCTCCGAGACGCGGATTACTTGGGGGGGCATTTTACCCCACACTGCGTTCCTTGTGTGGGGTTACTAAGAGAACACCCCTCCGGGGTGAAGAAACAGCCTGTGGCTGTTTCGATAGCCCCACGGGCGGAGAACTCAAAAAAATCATCCAGTGAACCTTTCGATAGCCGAAGGCGGAGAACAAAATACAGCCAGTGGCTGTTTCGATAGCGACCAAAGGGAGCAGAGAAAAAAATGTGTCGAACAATCAATGCTTAATTATGAAACAACTATATTAATCACTCTTCCAAAAACATATATAGATTTTCTATAAAAATCAGTCTTAAATCAAACTATAGCATAAAAAAATTCACGGTCAATTCGTGGCAATTCACGTTCAAAAACACGTATTTCGGTGGGAAAGTCAACTTTTTTCCGTATCTTTGCAAAACCAATAAAAACGCAAAAATAACCACAACATACTGATGGACACC
>JAEENM010000112.1 GCA_016283745.1 Bacteroidales bacterium
ACCAGCGGAGAAGAGCATCACGCCGTCTTTGCCGAAGGACTCGGCGAGGGTGTTCTCCAGTTCTATATGGATATCCAAAGTTCCGTTGAGGAAAGGGGATCCGGCGCAGCCTGTGCCGTATTTGTCGATGGCGGCTTTGGCGGCCTCTTTAATCTTGGGGTGGTTGGTAAGTCCCAGATAGCTGTTGGAGCCGAGCATCAGCACTTTCTTTCCGTTCATGGTAACTTCGGCGTCCTGATCGCTGGAAATCTCACGGAAGTAAGGGTACACTCCCATGGCTTTCACCTCTTGTGGAGCCGTGTATCGGGACAGTTTTTTTCGTAAAGGTTTCATCATCTGTCGGTCTGCTTTTGTACTCACTCTTTGTTAAAAACAAAAGTCTAAAATAAAGTGCAAAAGTACGAAAAAATTATGAAATAGCCAAAATTTCGTTGTAAATTTTCTCCGTCAGACGGCTGGTGCCAATCCTAAACCATTGGTTTGAAAAATATTTTTCGCCCACAATTTTTTTGAACAGCTGCGAGTAACCTATAGCCTGTTCAACTGTTGAAACACCTCCGGCGGCCTTGAAACCGACCATTTTTTTGGTTGCCTTGAGATTTTCGGCGATGGCGGTAAGCATGACGTAGGCCGACTGGTAGGTGGCACCCACGGAGATTTTTCCCGTGGAGGTTTTGATGAAGTCGGCACCGGCGTCGATGGCCATTTTGGAGGCCCGGTATATGAGGTCGGGGGTAAGCAACTCGCCAGTTTCGAGGATGACTTTGAGATGCACGTCGCAGCACAGTTCGCGTATGGCGGCTATTTCGTCGTACACCTGCTGGTAGTCGCCCTGCAGCATGGCTCCGCGACTGATAACCATGTCTATCTCGTCGGCGCCCTGCTCGATGGCGAAGTCTATTTCGGCCAGTTTAACATGTAGCGGACTCTGTCCCGAAGGGAAGGCACCTGCCACACAAGCGGTGTTGATGCCCGTGCCTTTAAGTTGCTGTTTTACAAGACTTACGAAAGTGGGATAGACACATACTGCAGCCACAGGGAGTATGTTTTTTTCGGGGTTGCAGAAACGTTTCGACTTGTTGCACAGCTCGATGACGCGCTCGTCGGTGTCGCTGCCCTCGAGTGTGGTGTTGTCGATGCTGTGGAGCAGCTGACGAAGCACGGCACCGCGGTCGGAGGGCTGTTCGGCGACGATTTTTTCTATCTCTTTATCGATTTCGGCGGGTTGCAACGGAAAGGTTGCGTTTTTGTATTGTTCCATATATCAGTTAGTTTCTTTAAGTTTCTTAATATATTGCTGGTTGAACGATTGTTTTTCGAACTTGGTCAGTTTGCGGCTGCGACGCAGGTCCTTGGTCGTCATTTTCCTCATTTTCAAACTTTTGAGGATGGCCACTTTGTTCAGTCTCTTGCGGTTCTGCAGTGTTTTGTGCAGTTTTTTCACACGTTGTTTCTCCGCAAAGGAGAGGTGCCCCTTTTCGAGGAAGAACTTGCGGTTTTCCATTATCATATCGCGCAACGACAGCGACACGGGGCACACTTTCTCGCAGTTACCGCACTGGATGCAGGCGTAGGAGACGAATTTGTAGTCGTCGATGGTTTCGAGATGGGGGAGGAGTATGTTGGCAATGGGGCCGGAGAAGATGTTGTCGTAGGCTTTGTCGCCGGTGCACTGGAACACGGGGCACACCTCGTTGCAACGTCCGCAATGCAGGCAGGCAAGGGCTTTGCGCTGCTTGGGGTACTGCATCACATTGCTGCGCATATTGTCGAGGATAAAAAGGATGTCCCTGTTTTGCGACGAGGGTGTGTAGAAAATCGGGAAGAGACGGCCGCCCTCAGCCTCACGTTGCTCTTTTTTAATCTTGATATATAGTTCGGCAACGTCGATGTTTTTCAGCACCTGTTCGATGCCGACCACGAAAATATTTATTACGTTGTTGTTTAAACGCTTGATAGTTTTTTCGTTACCTAAAATCAGAAACTGGTTTGTGTCGGCGATGATTTTGTTTACTTCGAAAAACTGTATGTTGGGCCACTCCTCGTTTTCCTTCACTTTTTCGCGTTTGAGGAACGACAGAAGGCCTATCTCGCTCCAGAGGTAGCTGTTTTTGTCGTCGATGAAGTAAGTTTTTACGTTTTTGTCCCAGACAATGGTACGAAGTC
>JAEENM010000113.1 GCA_016283745.1 Bacteroidales bacterium
CTGGCTCACCTTACGGGATTCTGCCGACGTTCATTACCACCTACGGCCTTACTCAGAACGGCTATGCAAGCAATATCATGAACGAGGTGACGATGGACGACTTGTTCAAAGAATAATAATTTCCGCACCCTAAGTGGTGGGTTAGGGTGCGGAAAATGCAAAAATTTTACGTTTTCCGCACCCTAAGTCCCTATTCGAGGTTTGAAAAAGGGTAGGGGAACGGGATGGAAAGGGCTAAATTCCTCTGTGGTGGCATTTTATTTTTATGGATGGTCGTTAATTCAATAAAAAAGCGTAAATTTGCAATGTCAAAACATCTTTACTTTTACTGTAAAGCGTTGAATATTATGGTAATAGACAGAATTGGAGCGGCTCTTAGGATGTCCAAACGCACATCGCAGGCAGTTTTGTGCGTGTGTTTGGCGTTGTTGTCGCTCTTTTGCGGCTGCGTGGGGGGCTATTCCTTCACGGGTGCCTCCATCCCTGCCGATGCCAAGACCATCTCCATCGCCAATTTCCCCAACTACGCCACCACGGTGAACCCGCAGCTGAGCCAGATCCTTAGCGACGGCCTGCGCAACACCTTCTCGTCGCAGACCAACCTCGTGGTTACGGAGCAGGGCGGCGACCTCGACCTCAGCGGCGAGATAACCACCTACACCGTCCAGCCCACGGCCATCACCAGCAACGACCAGGCGGCCATGAACCGTCTGACCATCGGCGTTAAGGTGAGTTTCACCAACTCCAAGGACCCCAACGCCAATTTCGAGCAGAGTTTCAACCGCTACAAGGAATTCAGCGCGCAGCTCAACTTCTCGTCCGTCGAAAACTCGCTGGTGGAGGAGATTGTTAACGAGATAATCGAGGATATTTTTAACAAAGCCGTTGTCAACTGGTAGTTTCCGATGAATTTCGCTAAATGGAATAACCTTTTCGGGTGGCTGGTTTTTGCGATTGCCACCGCGGTTTACGCCCTCACCCTCGAGCCTACCGTAAGTTTCTGGGACTGTGGCGAGTGGATAGCCACCTCGTACAAGCTGGAGGTGGGGCATCCTCCGGGAGCGCCTCTGTATATGCTTGTGGCCCACCTGTTTTCGTACCTCTCGTTCGGCGACCCGACGCGCGTGGCCTGGGCGGTGAACATGCTCTCGGCAGTGGCCAGCGGTGCCACGGTGATGTTCCTTTTCTGGACCATCTCGCGACTGATACGTCGTTTCGGCGAAGAAAGCCGCAAGTTCGGAACTTTTGCCACCATTGCCGCCTCCATGGTGGGAGCCTTGGCTTTCTGTTTCTCCGACAGTTTTTGGTTTTCGGCGGTGGAGGCCGAAGTTTACGCCCTTTCGTCGCTGTTCACAGCCGTGCTGCTGTGGGCTATGTTGCGCTGGGAGGCGGAGTTTGCCACCGACCCACGCCGTTCCGTGCGGTGGCTGCTGCTGGCGGCTTTGCTGCTCGGACTCTCCGAGGGAGTGCATTTCCTCTCGATGCTCGTCATACCTTCGGCGGTGATGTTGGTGTATTACAACACCTTCCACCCCCGCTGGTGGAAAACGTTGCTGGCCTTTGTGGCCTCGCTGGCGGCCCTGCTGGCGGTTTACAAGCTGATAATTCCGGGACTGTTCCTGCTTTTTGCCAAATGCAATATCTTGTTTGTCAACAATATGCACCTTTCGGTAAACGGTGCCATGCTGCTCACCGCCGGCCTTGTGGCTTTGGTGTGTGTGGCGGTGCTTGTGGTGGCTTTGGCCAAGCGTCTCCGCAGGCTGGAGCTGGCGGCGGTGGCCGTGATGCTTTTCCTGCTCGGACTTTCGCCCAATGTGGCCACGATACTCCGTTCGCAGTCGCAGCTGCCGCTGAACGAAGGCCGTCCCGACAACCCGGTGTCGTTCTATTCCTACTGGAGTCGCGACCAATACACCCAGCCGCCCCTCGTCTATGGTCCCTATTACACCGCCCCCGTTGAGGACTACGGCCAGAAAGACCCCGTCTATGAGCTGTTTTACCGCATTGAGACTGGCGACACTGCCCTGCTTTTCGCCGAAAGCGGTGAGGCACAGTGTTTTATATCGCAAAACCATTTGAAAAACGTTGCCGTGGAGCCCCGTTATCTCATCGCCGACAGCGGCCGCAACAGCGGATACGTATATAATAAGGCCTTCTGCACCTTTTTCCCACGTATGTGGAAAGCCGATGCGGAGCATTACTATCCCGCTTGGAGCGGACTTAGCGGCACTTTTGTGGAGACCGACGGCGAGAGGATGTACCGTCCTTCGTTTGGCGACAACCTGCGGTTTTTCGTAACATTCCAGCTGGTGCACTCCTATTTCCGTTACTTTATGTGGAAC
>JAEENM010000114.1 GCA_016283745.1 Bacteroidales bacterium
TATATCACCAGCGCCGCTGGGTGGTGAAAGAGCTGAAGATATGCGACGGCCTGCCCGGCGACGGGCGCGACACCCTGCGCACCACCTACAGCTACAGCCACGGATACTACGACCGCGACGAGAAAGCCTTCCTCGGTTTTGTCAAGGTGACGGAAACCCGCTGGAACGGCGACACCGTGCACAGCACCACCGACAAGTATTTCAGCAACAGCGACATACATACCAAGGGCATACCTGTGGCCAGCTTTTTGCGCGACTCGCGCGGCAGACTTTTTGTGCAGACCGCCAACACCCTGCAACAAGAAACTCTTGACGTGATTGGCGACGCCGAAAGGGTATTTCCGTACATAACACGCTCGCAGACATGCTATTACGAAGGACAGCCCACGGCAGGCATAGTGCAGTGGCAGGAAAGCGACTACGATTTCGGCAACGGAAACGTGGTGCAACAGCGACACGGCAGCACCGACCAGCCGACGGTGGTTGTGGAAATTTTGTACCATGCACAATATCGCGGCAACTATATCGTTAATAAAGTACAACGTGTGGAAATACAAGGTATGCGACTGAGAACCACAGATATAGACACATTGGGGCACTACACCGCAATAATGGACTACGACGGGCAGAACACCCTCGCAACCCGTTATGTGTTCGACATTTACGGCAACATCACCGATGTGCGCAGCCCTAACACCGCCGTGCATTACACCTACGAAGGCGACGTCCACACCTATCCCGAGAGCGTTACGGACACCTTTGGCGTAAGCTCGCAGATGCAGAACTACGACCTGCGCTACGGAGTGCCGCTGACGGTTACAGACCGCGCCGGAAACCAAATGGAATACACCCTCGACAGCTGGGGACGCCCGCTTACCATACGCGGTCCCAAGGAGATTGCCGACGGGGTGCCGTTTACCATACGCTACACCTACCGCGGCAAGGAGACGGCACGCAACGTGTCCTCGGCCACCACGGAGAACTACGACCCGCAGCACCCCGCCAACCCCATAAAGACCCACACCTACTGCGACGGCCTAGGACGCGTGGTGCAGACCCGCATTGAAGCCGAGGTGCAGGGCGTGGAGAAACTGGTGGTGAGCGGGCACACCGTCTTTGACGGCCTCGGCAGGGCCGTGGCCACCTACCACCCCACCGAGGCACACCGCGACAGCACACGCTTTGCCTTTGCCGTGGACGCCACCGCGCCCGCCACCGCCACCTACGACGTGCTGAACCGCCCCTTGGTGCAGACGGCACCCGACGGAAGCATTACACGCACCGCCTACGGCTTCAACGGCAACCACCTGCAAATGACGCTGTTTGAAACCACCCTTACCGACGCCAAAGGCAATACAAGCAAGACACTGAAGGACGCCGAGGGCAGACAGTGGGCCACCAAGGTGGCAGGACAGCCCTGGCTATACTGCAACTACAACCCCGTGGGCGACCTTATGCAGGTGTATAGCTCCAACGGCGACTGGAGCCGCGGCTACGAGTACGACTGGCTGGGCCGCCGAACCTCGTACAACGAGGACAACCTCGAGACCCTCTACACCTACGACGGCCTGAACCCCGCCACAGAGACACACATCTGGCAGGAGAACGGGCAGCCGAAACAGAAGAAAATAACCCGCCGCTACATAGCCCACCGGCTGGACAGCGTGATTTACAGCGACAGCACTCTGCCCACGGTATATAGCTACGACTACGCAGGACGCGTGGCCTCAGTGCTGGACGAGAGCGGCCGCATGGACTACACTTACGGCAACATGGGCGAGGTGAAAAGCGAGACCCGCACCTACGCCCTGCCTTTCCTTGCCACCGACCTTGCCCTTACCACGCAGTACGAATACGACAGCTGGGGACGCACGCAGAGCGTTACCTACCCCGACGGCGAGACGGTGAGCTACGACTACGACCGCGGCGGACAGCTGTTTAGAATGTACAATGTACAATTAACAATGTACAATTATTTAGATAGTGTACTTTATGACAAGTTTGGTGCGGTAACCAGCCGCAAATACGGCAACGGCCTGAAGATGCAGTACGCCTACCACCCCCAGAACCGCCGCCTGACGGCGATAAGCACCTACAACGGCAACAGCCAGCTCTCGCACACGGCATACACCTACGACCTTGTAGGCAACGTTACGCAGGCCGTGAGCAGCTACCCGTGGCTGCCCGGGCAGACCTTTACAGAAAACTTTGCCTACGACAGCACCAACCAGCTGGTAAGCGCCGCCAATGCGCAGACCTACGCCCTTAGCGTAACCTACGGCGACTGGGGCAAGATACAGCAGTACGACCTACAGCAGACCGACCTTGGCAACAATGTAACCACAAGCACATTGCGCACATACAACTACCCGGGCACCATGAGCGTAGGCGAAAGCCAGACCACCTTTGCGCCAAATAGCATAAACTATGCCGACGGCACCAACGTAAACGAGCAGTACGGCATAAACGGCAGCCTGCAACGCCGTGAAACAACCCACCCCGACGCACAGCCCAATGAGGAACTCTACCGCTTTGGCGCGGACGGAAATATGCGGCTGTACAGCTACGACAGACTTTTCTACTCCTTGTATGGCTACGACGGCGGAACTACAAGAACATACAAATACAGCTTTGACCTTAACCCCAACTGGGTAAACGGCAGACTTGAGGCGGTAAACTTTAGTATGCACAACGCTATGTTCTACCCCAACAGCTACCTCAATTTCAATAACGACGGATATTACACCAAACACTACTACAACGGCATGGAAAGGATTGCAAGCAGGCTTGGCGACCAAAACCTGCCTATCTCTACCCACGACCCAGAACTGCAAGATAGAAAAGAGTGGCAAGATAGTTTAATACGGAAAAACATTGTGGAAATAACGGGGTATGAATTTTTAAGACCCGGAGAAGAACCCGACCCTGATGACCCCAAACCGGTGTTTGAACTACCACAAGTGGGAATTACTGGATTGCAGCCAATTGGCAGCGGAGATGTTTTCTACTACCACCCCAACCACCTTGGTTCTACCTGCTACGTAACCGACGGTAACGCAAGTGTGCAGCAGGGATTCCTTTATGCGCCTTTCGGGGAGATTACGAATGAATATAACAATAGTTTTGGTTCTTCGGTAATTCCGAAGTATAGCTTTAATGCTAAGGAGTTGGATGAAGAAACTGGTTTCTATTATTATGAAGCGAGGTACTATGCACCGCCGGTGTTTGTGAGTAGGGACCCGCTGTTTGAGAAGTACCCGATGTTCTCACCGTACGCATATTGTGCGAATAATCCGATTAAATATATAGACCCGACGGGGGAAGATATAGTGATTTTAGGTGAAAATGGAAAAACCAAATATTATTGGGATAAAGGAACTGTATATACCGATAAGAAACTTACAAAACCGCTGACGGCATCCTATATGTATAAATACAATAGGATGCTGTACAACACAAGCTATTACCTAAATAAAATAAATAGCACAAAAGAGGGAAATTATATTTTGAGTGAACTTTCAGCAAGTACTAATGAATACACATTAAGAAACGACCAAAAGGGTGATTCTTATGCTTGCTATGTGTCATCCGAAAGGAGTGTATATATGAATGGGCATGGCAGCACCGGCGTATTATCGCATGAACTTTTTCACGCTTTTCAACATCTCAATGGACGGGAAGGACAATCCATTTACAATGAGGTTGAGGCATATGTTTTTCAGGGTATGGTTTCAAAGTCTTTAAACGAGAACTATATTAATTCAGGAATGAGTGCAGCATCTCATTTAAACAAAGAACAAGCTGACAAATATGAAACAGCAATGAAAAATTTGGTTAATAATTTCAATTATAAAGACTTTCAATATGCTATTGAAAATTTCAAGGAGGCTTCAAAAGCTAATAATTATAGGAGAAGATATGATGATTATGATTGGCTTCCCAATAGGCATGTACTTTTATCCGGAAGCCTTTTAAAGAGAATAAGATAAAAATATTATGAAACAAACAATTTGCTTTTTTGGGTCAATTACGGCATTGCTATTATTTATGCAATGTTCCAACAAAAATTCCGACACAACTTATGATAATGACACTTTAGGCAACTGTGATGATGGGGATATTTGCGATGAGTGTTTAGAACTTCCTACATTAGAGTCGTATTCTCCATCTCCAATATTATCAATACACATTCCTGTATTCGATGGGATACCACAGTATGAAGATTGGGATACCATTATTTTCAAATGCTATGAACTTTGCAAGTTGGACACTAATTGCAAAGACAAAATAAAAATAGCTTCACTTCCCGACCCTATAACATCTGGTGATATTGTGGGGATGAATAAGGACGGTTCATTTAAATCCATATTTATCACAAATGACAATAACGATAGTATTGCCGATTTTATTAATAAAATAAGCGATTACATCAGACCTTTGATGTTGAAAACCAAATACTATATATCTGATTCAACATGTATGTGTTATTTTGAAGATGATTGGAAAGCAGGATATACTCACATCCCATTTAGTTGTATCTTAGTTCCTGAAAATAAATATTAGGCAGTATGGATTACGGCATAAACGGCAGTCTGCAACGCCGTGAGACCCAACGACCCAACTCCACTCCGGAAACCGAACTCTACCGCTTTGGCGCGGACGGCAACCTGCGGCTGTACAGCTACGACAGGCTTTTCTACTCCCTCTACGGATATGATGGCGGCACTACCCGCACCTACAAATACAGCTTTGACCTAAACCCCAACTGGGTGAACGGCCGTTTGGAAAGCGTAAACTTTAACCCCCGCACCGCCATGTTCTACCCCAACAGCTACCTGAACTTCAACCAAGACGGACACTACACCAAACACTACTACAACGGCATGGAGCGCATAGCCTCACGCTTGGGAGACCAAAACTTACAGATAGACACCCACGACCCAGAACTGCAAGATAGAAAAGAGTGGCAAGATAGTTTAATACGGAAAAACATTGTGGAAATAACGGGCTACGAGTTCCTTCCCGTTGGTGAGGAGCAAACTCTGGAAGACCCCAAACCAGTGTTTGAGTTGCCACAGGTGGGAATTACTAGCTTGCAGCCAATAAGCAGTGGCAGTGTGTACTACTACCACCCGAACCATTTGGGAAGTACGTGCTACGTAACGGATGAAAACAGGAGTGTTGTGCAAGGCTTTTTGTATGCGCCTTTCGGTGAGATTACGAATGAGCATAATAGCGGTTGGCAGAATGGTGTTTTGCCTAAGTATAGCTTTAATGCTAAGGAGTTAGACGAGGAGACTGGGATGTATTACTACGAAGCAAGGTACTATGCTCCGCCGGTGTTTGTGAGCAGAGACCCGCTGTTTGAAAAATACCCGACGTTCTCGCCGTATGCGTATTGTGCCAATAATCCTGTGAAGTATGTGGATCCAGATGGGAGAGAGATTTGGATTGCTTATAAAGAAAAAAAAGGAATAGCACGTTTATTTGAACGAAACAAATATATTGTCTATACCCCCAATATGAAATATTTAGGGAAGAACTCTTTTGTTAGGGATGCTATAAAATCGTTAGATTACATTTATAATAATAATGCTGATGTTTCTGGTATAATTGAACAATCAATAAATACTACTGAAAAAGTGATTATAAAAAAAACGCGTGGCAATGATCATTACAAATCTAGTACAAAAACAATATATTGGTCTACTAAAGGTATGGAAGTATACGACAATAGTAATGGAGATGAAAAAAAAAGCAGACAATCCGGTGCTTTGGGATTGTTTCATGAATTAGGTCATTTTTTCAGGGACGTTTTTAAGCATGATGATTATGTTAATTCACGCAGAATTAGTGATGATAATTATACCAACCTAGAAGAACAACGAGTTATTGAGGACTATGAAACTCCAGCAGCAAAGATCTTAGGGGAAGGCACAAGAAATAATCATGATGGTAAGACCTTGAATACAATTGATCCAATATCTACTCAAACAAAGCACGAACAAAGAGTAAAAAAACGTGCTGAAATAAATCAAAATGAAAATTTATAAATTTATGAAAAAATGAACAATAAACTATTAGCAACCTTTATCTTTGCTTGTATTATTTTTATTCCATTGAAGAATTATCCTCAGGATGTAGTAAAAAAGATGCAGTTGAAAATAATACCTTTAAATACTGATTTTAGAAGCCGTTTGCCTTATTATAAAGTTGAAAAGCTGGCTTCAATAGAAATAACAATATCAAAAGACGACACTGATGATAGTATTTTGGATATGATTGATGGTTTGACATCTGAATCAGAATCTAAAATAGCAGAAGATTATAGAATTGTTTTTATCGTCAAAAAAAGACCGTTTGGTAAGTGTATCCTATATTTCAATTATTTTGGGGATTTTTTATACAAAGGAAAAACTTATAAAAATGAAAAAATAAAGTCTTTCGTTTTTGATTTAATACCTGAAATATATAAATTGGAATAAATCAACATTTTCCAATTGTTTTTCATCTATAATATACTGAGAAACAGTTTTGATTTTATCCAAAAATCTGTTTAGCACATATACAATGAAAAAAACTCCCCCACTCCCTCGGAGGAACTCCACCTTGGCACAAACGGCACCCGCCCCGACCAAACGATTTTTGGAAACGATGCGTTTTTTCTGATTATTTTCGGTAATTACTTGCCTTTCTTCCTCGGTTCTTTCTTGCCGTGTGTCTGTCGGGATTCCATCTCGGTGCGACCTATGCGCCACGTGAGGCCGAAACTCACGTAACGGCTGTCGGTGGTGGCCTCGTTTACAGATGGGTTGTAAGGATTTATGCTGCTGCCGCCTGTTCGAACAGTGCCGAAAACATCATTCACGTTAAGGAACAGCGAAAGACGACGGTCGAAAAGGTCGGTGCTCACTCCGCAGTCGAAAGTAAAGTAGGGATCGATTTCGGCCAGCGGGGTCTGGGTACGACTGCGATAGACGGCGTTGGCAAACAGTTGCAGTCCGTCGAACCAACTGCTTCCTGTATGTTCCCAAAGCTTTGTCCAGAAATTGAGTCGCAAGGAATAGCACAGCATCTCGCTCTCCTGCCACATCCCGGAGCGGTACTGCACGTTGTAGTAATCGTCGAAGAGGTTGGCGTACAAGCGGATGTTCATAAAATTTAGCGGACGCAGTGTGGCGTTGAGGCCTATGCCGCCCTGCCTTGCAGTTCCGATGTTTGCCGTTTGGCTGAAAGCCACGATACGTCCGAAACGGTCGCAATATGCCACATCGTTGAGGGTGCCTGTGTGGTCGCGGTCGGATTTGTACCACGCACTGAGGCCGATGCTGCCCAGATGGTCGAAGTATCGTTCCCAGCCCAGTTCAAAATTGTCGGCGTAGCCTTTCTTCAGGTCGGGATTGCCTGTGGAATAACCGTCGTAGCCGTAAACGGTGAAACGAGTGAGTTGTGTATCGGCAGGAGGTGTAACATAATGTGTGTAGCTGAAAGTGAAATTGTGCATCGACTCGGTGCTGTAGCTGAGGTGGAGTGTAGGACTGAAAGTAAGGTAGTGTTTCCGCACGTCGCCGCTGTCGGCTCTGTCAAAATCAAGGTTGTACCATGCGTTGTCTATCGACAGCGAGGCTCCTAGGGTGAGACGGCCGAAGTGGTGCTCGGCACCGGCATAAAACGAAAGTTCGTAGTTGTCCTTGGTGAAAACGTAGCTGCGCAGACTGTCGGCGAGGCCACTGTCGGTGGATTCCACGTCCTTACGCTCAGGCGCGAGGCTGGCCATCACGCCGAAATCCAGTTCACCATGCTTGTTGTATGGCAAAGCAATGTCGGCAGTTATGCCATGAAACTGCGATGGGTTGCGACTGGTTAGGCTACGGTCGAAATCGAGCAACGCAAGGCTGTCGTAGTTGCGCAAGTCGCTGCTGAGAGAGCGGTTACGTGTCAGCGTGCCAGTGTAGTCGAGGAAAAGCATACCACCGAGGGTGTCGAGTTTTTTCTCCATCATCACGCCGAAAGCAGCATCCATCATACCTCTGCCGCTACGCAGTGTCTCGTTATAGAAATAACGGCCGGGACTAGTCATAAACTCCGTGCGTTCGGTACGGCTGTCGGAGGCTGTACTGTCGTGCGAGGCAGTGGCCCAAAGCCAGAAATTGAGCGTGGTATTGGTATCGAGGTAATAGTCGAAGTCAATGCCGAAATTGCCGTTGAGTGTGCGGTTTAGACTATGTCCTTTTGTTGAGACGATGGACGAAAGCGAGCTGTCGGGCGAAAGCAGACGGCTGTCGCTACTGGCATCGCCGTTATAACGGTCGTAATCGCCGCTGAGAAAAAGATTGAACCGCACTTTTTCGTTGGCCCACACATAGTCCACCCACGGTCCCACCTGCGGTCGGCTGTTGGCGTTTAGGCCGAGACAGAGCAGTTCGTTACGCTTCACTTTGGCGGTGGTAACAATGTTGATTACACAGTTCTGCGTGTGGTACTTAGCCGAAGGGTGTGCTATCACCTCGATACGTTGCAACGTTCCGGCAGGCAGCGACTTTAGGTACTGTTTCAACCCTTCGGCTTTTAGGTGCGACGGTTTGTCGTTTATCCAGATAGTAACCTCCGCCCCGCCGCGATATTTGATATTGCCTTCGGCATCGACTTCCACGCCCGGGGCGTTCTGCAGGGCGTCGGTGGCGTTTCCGCTCTGCACACTGGGGTCGTCGCTAACGTTGTAGAACACCTTCTCGCCGTCGGCAGAGTAGAGCGGACGTCGGGCGGTAACCTTCACCTCGTGCAGGAAGGTGGCATTTTCGGCAATCTCGATAGTGCCGAGATTGATGTCGCGGTCTATCGTTATATTTTGCCAGTATGTCTCATGTCCGACGGCGGTTATTTTTAAAATATATTTGCCCCGATTTACGCCACCAAACGTAAACACGCCGTCGAGGTCGCTCGTGGTACCGTACGCGAAGGCGCTGTCATTTTGTTGAAGCAACACACAGTTGGCAAACATCATCGGTTCCCCTTTGCTGTTGGCCAAAGAGCCTTGCAAGGTATATGTAGTTTGTGCCATCAAAGCACTGGCCATACTCATAGTAGCGAGCACCGCCAAAAAAAATTTTTTCAGCATTGAACAAATTATTAATAATGAACAATTCAGAATCGGCAGTTGCCGACTCCAGTTAACAACCAAGAAAAACTCGGTGTCACGGTGCCCTCAGCACCTCGTGGAACGTTACCGCCTCGTTTTGCATATCAGGCATGTCGCCATCGGGCATCCAAACGGCAGAGCGTCCATTTTGTTCATTATCAACTAAGATAAGCATATTTTCGTTATTTCGTTTCTTCAATAACGATGATGTTTGTTTATTATTGCATAAAAACATCAATTGATTTCGTCATTTACCTTTTCCTCCCACCAAATCGCGTATCACCACCGAGGCGCACACGCAGCCGAAAACGGGTGGCATATACGATATCGTTCCAATGGTGGTGCGTTTGTTGGTGGACGGGTCTTCGATGCAGGCGTGTTTCGGCACTCTTTCGGGCGAGAACACCACCTTGAAACCCGTCTTCACCCCCAGATGGCTCAGGCGCTTGCGCACCATGTGTGCCAACGGGCAGGTGTGCGACTCCGCCACGTCGGACACCTCCACCAGCGTAGGGTCGAGCTTGCCGGCACTGCCCATGGAGCTTACAAGCGGATAACCGGCTTGCAAAGTGTGGTAGATAAGAAACACCTTTGGCGAAAGGGTGTCGATGGCATCCACCACGTAGTCGAAATGCGTTTGCTGCAGTATCTCTATCATGCGGTCGTCGCGGAGAAACTCGTTGATGATGTGCAACTTGCAGTCGGAGTTTATGTCGTGCAGACGCTGCCCCAGAACCTCGGCTTTAGGCTGGCCAAGGGTGGAGTCGAGGGCTATAATCTGCCGGTTTTTGTTCGACATTGCCACGGTGTCGCCGTCAACAATGGTGAGTTCTCCAACCCCGGCCCGGCACAGCTGCTCGGCGGCATAGCCTCCAACCCCGCCAAGTCCCACCACAAGCACATGGGCGGATTGCAGACGTGCAAGTCCTTCTTCTTTCAAAAGCAGTTTGGTACGAGTGTACATTGTTTGGTCGTTGGTCATGGGTCAAAGGTCAAAAGTCATTGGTCTGCGGTATGTTTCAAATAAAATTACTAATTACTAATTACTAATTACTCATTGTTATCAAAGCAAACGTCTTTCGCGCATACGTTGCCGTGTACTATGGCGGCGGCTTCGCGGCAACCGCAGTCGCAGTAGTTCACGTCGTGGCAGCTAACGCACGAGACAGGTATGTAACGTCGTTGGGCGAAGATATTCCAATAGTCGATGTCGGAGATGACGGGCGTCCGCAGTATATGTCCCACCACGCGTGGCGAATGGTTGCAGGTGCGCACCCTGCCGCTGGGGTCGATAACAAAAAACTCCTTGGCAGCGGCACATACCGAAGCCACACGCAGGCGCTTGTATTTCTCCGGTTTTTCTATGATGCAACGCGGGAACTCCGTCCCAACCGCACCACGACGTCCGGCCAGTTCGAGCACCTCCTCGGCGGTGTCGAGCATACCGCGCAGCTGATCGGTGTCGAGAGTCAGCTCGTCGATATTGGCCAAGCCCCTGCCGCCGGGCAGGAAACGGTTGAGCAGCACCGTGTCGGCTCCCGCCAGAAGTCCTTCGGCAAGGGTGCGGTAAAGCTCGTGGTAGTTGTGTTTGGTAACGGTAACGTTGACGGTGGTGGGTACGCCCAGCCTTTTGGCCTCCTCGAACCAGTGCAGTACGCCCGAAGCGTTGTCCACACCCGTGTGCCACTCGAAAGTGTCCACCCCGGGCAGACTCATGCTAAGATGTACGTTGTATCTCTTGAAAGCTTCGAGAAAAGCCTCACTTATCAGCAAACCATTGGAAATCAACACAATCGGCACATCGGTATTGAAACAGCCTTTGGAGCGGATATATTTAAGGATGTCGAGAAGGGAGTCATTTAAGAGGGCCTCGCCTCCGGAGATGGTAAGGGTTTTCACGCCAAGTGTCTGGAGCCGGTCGATGGCCCGGCACCACTCTTCGAGGGTTAGCTCCGTGCCTTTTTCGTAGCTACACGACGGGGCTTCCCACGGACAGGAACAGAAACGGCAACGGTGGTTGCAACGGTAGGTCAGTTCCAATATCGCCGATTGCGGGAAACGCAGGTCGCTGGAAGTCATCGCACTTGGGTAAGATGCTGTAGTTCAGTCCTTAATAGACATAGAAAAACACGTACCACACGGCCACAAACTCCTCTATGGTAAGCTGTCCGTCGATGGTGTACATGCGGTCGCTGTTGTAGGTGGAGTTGCCGGAGTACACGAAATTGTCGACGATGGTGGCAAGCACGTCGCTGCGGAAATTCGACACTCCTTTGTATATCTTGCCGTCGCGGAAGCTCATCACCACGTCGCTCTCGTACAGCGAGTTGCCTTTATACACTTTACCTTTGCGCACGGTGTAGAGCACGTCGCTGCTGTAGGTGGAGGTGGTTTTGTAAATCCTGTTGCCCTCCACATGGCACAGAATGTCGCTGTTGTACGACGAATTGCCTTTATACACCTTGCCGTCCTTCACGTTGCAGATAACATCGCTGTAATAGGTGGAAGTGCCTCGGTAAATCTTTACGGGATTGACTGCCAGCACCGAAGCGCACATCATCACAGCCATCGAAAAAAGAATTATTCTTTTCATCTCTTTATTTATTGATTTTGCAAAAACTATTTCTTATTTGTCACCAAATTTGATGATTTCTTATTTTTGTCGAGTTATTGTTTTACTTAAGTAAAGGTCGCGTGTCTCCGAGACGCTGTTTTTCAGGGAGTTTTTCTTCACCCCCACACTGCGTTCTGGTATTCTCCGCTTCGCTATCAAAACAGCCACTGGCTGTTTTTTCATGTGGGTTATTGAGATTATGTGTCTCCGACACATATTTTATAATGTATTTTGTTGTCATTTTCTTATTTTTCAACATCATTTTTCGTCAAGAACGAGACGGAACCCCAGATTGTTGTAACGGTTCAGCTGACCGGAGTTCATGCGGAAATCCACCTGTGCCGAATTGGAGTTGTGATTCCAGCATCCGCCACGGATAACGCGTTTGGTGCCGTTTTTCGGACCTTTGGGGTTGGTCTGCGGCTGGCTGCTGTATCTGCCGTAGTAGTCGCTGCACCATTCGTACAGGTTACCGCTCATGTCGTAAATGCCCAACTCGTTGGGTTTCTTTGTCTTGACAGTATGCGTCTGTTTGTCGGTGCAGGTGGCTGTGTACCACGCCACATCGTCGGCTTTGTCGCTGCCCGAGAATGTGTAGCCTTTCGATTCGGCCCCTCCCCTTGCGGCATATTCCCATTCCGCCTCGGTGGGCAGACGGAACTTGCGTCCGGTCATCTTGTTCAATTCGGGGATGAACTCCCTGACAATATCTTCGAAGCTGACGAAATACATGGGGTAGTCGCTGCCGATGCCACAGGTGCTGAAATCGGAGCGGGTGCGGTCTTTCTGGTCTTTCAGCGAGGTCCACAAAACGGCCTTCCACACGGCCTGAGTTATCTCCGTTTCGCAGATATAGAAACTGCTCAAGGTTACCTCGTGGAGCGAGTCCTTGTAACAGACAGTCTCGTGGGTTGCAGTGTCGTAAAACGACCACCGGCTGATGTCGGCGTTGGGCGAACCCATCTGGAAAGTGCCGCCTTTGACGTATTTCATCACAAACTTGATGCCGTTCAAATCGATGATGATATCCTTTTTTTGCGAAAAGGCAGCCACCGAAATGAGCGACAACAGGAGACAAAGCGCTAAACGTTTCATTTGACGAAAGTTATGGTTATTTTCCTTTTATGATATTGCCCAGGATGTCGCGGGTAATTTCGCGGGTGGCGGTACGTGTGGCGGCGCTGGTGGCGTTTTTCACCACACGGCCTGTGGTAGAGGTGCGCGATTTGGTCTTTTTGCCCGTAACCTTGTCGCTAACCCAAGTGCCGAGAATAGTAGCCAAGGTGCCTGTGATGGCTGTGAGTATGGCTTTGCCCACTTTGCCAAGGATGCCGGTTTTCTTCTTGCCGCCTTTTTCTTTGTCTTTCTCTTTGGCCTCGGCAACGGCATTCTCCTCGGCTTCCACAAGGGCGCGTTCCTCTTCTTCGAGAATCATCTCATAAGCGCTGTGGTTGTCAACGGGGGTGTCGTATTTGCCGCTGAGACGGCTGGAACGCATGATGTCGCCGCGCTGGCCTTCGGTGATGGCGCCAATCTGCGAAAGCGGGAACAGTATCTTGGCACGTTCCACCATGTTGGGGGCGCCTTTCTCGTCGAGGAAACTGACGAGGGCCTCGCCGGTTTCGAGGTTCATAATGGCCTCGTCGGTCTTGAAATTGGGGTTGGCACGGAAAGTGTCGGCGGCCACCTTGACGGCCTTCTGGTCCTTGGGGGTGTAGGCGCGGAGGGCGTGCTGCACACGGTTGCCTAGCTGTCCGAGGATGATGTCGGGGATGTCGGTGGGGTTCTGGGTTACGAAATAGATGCCCACGCCTTTGGAGCGGATAAGACGTATCACCTGTTCTATCTTGTCGAGCAGGGCGCGCGAGGTGCCGTCGAAGAGCATGTGAGCCTCGTCGAAGAAGAACACCAGCTTGGGCATGTCGAGGTCGCCTACTTCGGGCAGTGTGGAGTACAGCTCGCTGATAAGCCACAGCAGGAAAGTGGAATAGAGCTTGGGCTGCATCATCAGCTTGTCGGCGGCAAGCACGTTCATTATGCCTTTGCCGTTCTCGGTCTGCAGCAGGTCGTAGATGTCGAAGGCGGGTTCGCCGAAGAACTTGTCGGCACCCTGATTTTCGAGCTGTAGCAGGGCGCGCTGTATGGCACCCACGGTGGCGGTACTTATGTTGCCGTATTTGGTGGTGTATTCTTTGGAATGTTTCGACACAAAGTCGAGGGTAGAACGGAGGTCCTTGATGTCGATGATAGGCCATCCGCGCTCGTCGGCGATGCGGAACACGATGGTGAGCACGCCGTCCTGGATTTCGTTAAGTCCGAGCAGTCGCGACAGCAGCATGGGACCCATCTGCGACACGGTGGCACGCATGGGGTGGCCCTGCTGGCCGAACACGTCGAAGAAACGCACGGGACAGGCTTGGAACTGCGGGTTTTCGATGCCGAATTCGGGCATACGTTTCTCGATGAAAGAGCTCATGGCTCCGGCCTGCGAAATTCCCGAAAGGTCGCCTTTCATATCGGCCATGAAACACGGCACTCCGGCCTGACAGAATGTCTCGGCCATCACCTGCAGAGTGACGGTTTTACCTGTTCCCGTGGCACCGGCGATAAGGCCGTGGCGATTGGTCATCTTACCTATTATTGACAATGCGCCCGACTCGCAGTGGGCGATATAAAGTCCTCGTTCTTGGTCTAACATAGCGTTCTATTTTTTTTTAAATGATTTTGCAAAGATACGATTTTTTTTGTAATTAGTGAACTGTGAACTGTGATCAGTGAACTGGATTGGTATCAAGTCGTTTATCTGCAAACTCAAAACTGCAAACTACTAATTCCTTTTCCTCCGTGCCACAATCACGCAAATCACAACCACAAGCAGCACGGCAGCGCCTATCGCCACCCATAGCCAGATGTTCGAGCAGCTACCGGTTGTAGCGTTTTCGCTGGCTTTGATGTTCTTCAGGCAGGCTTTGAGCGAGGCTTTCACGCCGTTGGAGGTGAAAGTGGCGCCGCTTACGGCATCCACCTCTTTTTCAAGGGCTTGGTCGATGGTGAGGCCGTTCCACGCGTCGAAAAGTCCGCCCTCGGCCACACGGCCGACAAAAGCGGGAGTCTCCTTATTGTCGAGGAGAACGACGGATTGGATTTTCTTTTCGTTGTCGAAAATCACCAACAGGGGCGTTTCGCCGTTGAAGCCCTGGATGCTGTCGCTGGCTGGCTTGGAATAGGCGTAGTAGCCGAGAGTTGCGCTGGCGTTGTCGAGCACGGCGGACCACGCGCCGAGGTCGTTCACCGTGGCGGCTGCAGGAAACATTTCGGCAACCTGCTGAGGGACAGCGGTCTGCTGGGCGAAGGATTTAAAAGGGACGAGCGTCGCCACAGCGATGGCGAGCAAAGCAAGGAGCTTGTTTGTTTTTTTCATAAGGTGTTATGACTTTGTTTATTAAAAAGAGTATAACGCCGGAAGTCTTTTGTTATTGTTCAATCCACAAAAAAACGTTTTTGCGAACAAGCCCCTGCCATTGCCTACAACACACTGCCATTCCAAAACAGGCTTGCCTTTTCAGCAACGGACTGGTTGCCATACTGATATGTCCCGAAACGGTTTATGTTTTCGCGCCTTGCAAGGCAATAGAAAGCCACCTTTGCCGCATCGTCGTCGGGATTTTTTTCTATGTGCCTAAGGATGGTGTAGGCCACCAATCGGCGGTAGTAGTTGAAGCGGACGTTGGGTATTTCGCAGTAGGTTGAGGGACAGGAATATTTTCCACAATAAACTACTCGGTAGGCACGCCATAGGGCAGACATCACTGGAGAATAATTACCCGAGGTGAAGGCCTGTTCGGCATCTTTGAGCAACGAAACCACCGTGTCGTTCGACGAAGACCCATAGCAATACATCAGCACAAAAAGCATCGATAATTTAGTATCGTATTGTTTTTCATTTATATATGCATCATACAAAGAGCAAACGTCGCCTTGAGTCGGATTGGCATTCTGTCCCACGTATGTGTCATATTTTTCTTTGACACTGTCCGGCAGATAATCCTTAGGCGTGAGTTTGGGAAGTACCTCTTTCTCCATCGTACCTGCGTCTATATCGGGTGTCCAACGGGTAAGCCGTCGCTCCACATCGCTCACGTTTGTTGTCCTATCATACACCGTGTCGCCAACTAGTACACGGAGCTCATCTTTGAGTATTTCCACCGAAACTTCGTCGACGATGCCCGGGAACTGCATTTTTCTCCAAAGATCCAGCATCTCTTTTTCTATATCGTACGTTTTTTGGCCATAATATCTCTCCCTTGTGTCGAAGTCGGTCATCCATGCGTTGGATGCGGCATAGTAATTGTAGAAATCTGCCATGCGGCGGAGCGTGGTGTCGCCCGTTTCAGGCCACAGCAAAGGCTGTTCCAGATGGGCGTAGAGAGCCACCGAGTCGGCAGCCTGCAACACACTCTCCTGATGCATATATGTGGTGTCGGAGAGCATCTTGGCAAAAAGGTCGTCGCTGTAGTTTTCGGGATTGTCGCTACAGCCATGGATTACTGCTGTAGCCACAACAATTGCGAGCAAAGCAAGAAGTTTGTTCGTTTTTTTCATAAGGTGTTATGACTTTGTTTTTTAAAAAGAGTATAACGCCGGAAGTCTTTTGTTATTGTTCAATCCACAAAAAAGTTGAAAGTGAAAAATTGAAAGTTGAAACATTTATTTGTGGTCATTAGGACGTGGGTATTAGTTTCGGGGTAAAATCCAAAAGTCCGAATAACCAACGCCTACCTAGGCTACTTAACTTTCAATTTCCATTTCTCGACCATTAAGGCTTTATTTGTATCATCCTGCGTTTTTGCGGTGACGGTAAGAGTTTTCGGGTTGAAATCGTAATCGACATCAAGACCTCTGTAAGTGTAACTAATACAGCACTGTCCACCTTCCTTAACCCATTTTTCATCTTCCAACCTGCAAATTTCTGTAAATTCTTTCATATTGGGGAAAAAACGGATATGGTAGGTCGGTACGCCGTTTTCGAAAGTAGCTATTTCCATGTTGCAACCCCATTCACAAGAACTGCCTCTCCAAATGCTTTTAAGAACATAGAAAGTGGTATCGTGCAAAGCAAATTGCCACACATCAATCACGTTCCCCTGCGAATCAAATCGTCTGTCATCTTGCCATATCTTACATTTTAACAAACCATTGGTATCCAGATACTGAAAGTATGTCAACCACATGCCTTGTGTCCCTTGGCAGATGTTCCAAGTGGTGTAGAATTTATATTTGCCGTCGGGCGAGGCAGACACCTTCCCTTCGACGAAGGTTCCCATTTTTGGAATGTCAGCGGGTTCGACAGATGGAATTCAACCCTGTTCCACATGATTTGTTCCCAAAAAGCCTGCAGATGATAATCTCCAGCAAAACCGAACCACAAATCTTTTATTTCCGACAGTTCTTTCTTTATCTTTGGCAAGTCATTGTATGGCTCCATCTGAAAGTCCAATGTTCTAACGACATTTGCCACGCAGTCCACAACAGCGATGTCCACCGAGTCATAGCTTTGGCCGAAAAACGACTTGCAATCGATGCCGAAGGAGTCGAGATAGTCGCAGTTTTGCCGAAAAACCTTATTTTCTTGCCAGCCTATTGATTCCGTGGTTGCCGAATCGCAATCGGCGGCAGTATGGTTTACATTTCCGCAAGCCGAAATAACAATCAGTGCGGCAACAAAAAGGAGCTTGTTTGTTTTTTTCATAAGGTGTTATGTTTTTACAAATAACGAATGATTTTTTGTTGTTGTCCAATTCACAAAAAAGGGGGGCACAAACAAGCCCCTGCCATTGCCTATAGCACACTGCCGTTCCAAAAGAGGACTATATATTCGGCTGTGGACTGGTTACCAAAATAGTATTCTCCAAACCGATTTATGTTGTCGCGCCATGCAAGACAATAGAAAGCCACCTTAGCCGCATCGTCGTCGGGTGTGTTTTGTATGTGGCGGAGCATAGTGTAGGCCACCAGACGGCGGTAGTAGTTGAAGCGGACATTGGGTATTTCGCAGTAGGTGGAGGGACAAGCGTATTTGTAACAATAATCCACACGATATGCCCGCCAGAGTACCGGAAGCAAAGGAGAATAATTGCCCGACGTCATAACCTGCTCGGCATCTTTCAGCAACGATACCACAGTGTCTCCTCCATCATAATGATAATCGTAAAGAAGCATGAAAAGTATCGACAGCTTTGTGTTGTAATCTTTTTCTTCCGAATAATATTTCCACAGCTGTTGCAACTGCCCTTGGTCGGGTTTTGCCTCCTCTCCCACGTATAGTTCGTAGTCCTCTTTCAATTTCTTTGGCAGATAGGTTTTAGGGGTAAGCACTGGAATTATCTTGTCGGCGACAAAAGTCGAATCCTCATCGGGCAACCAAGTTGACAGTCTCTCCGAACAATCGGTAACATCTTTCTTTTTCTCGTCGTCCGATTTTGAAAGGATAAATTTCATCGCTTCACCCAGCCTGCGCATGGTGAAAGTGTCGGCGATGCCGGGAAGTTTCATCTTTGCCCACTCGGCCAGCATTTCCTTCTCGAGGTCGGACCCCGACTCTTCATACCTGCGGTAAGTGTCGTCGTCGGTCTGCAAGGCGTGGAACACCGACTGCAGGTTGTAGAAATCGGCCATCCGGCGTAGGGTGGTGTCGCCTGTTTCGGGCCAGAGCAGGGGCTGTTCAAAACTGGCGTAGAAAGCCAACTCTCCTGTGTCCTGCAACACACGTTCCTTGTGCAGAAATGTGGTGTCGTTGAGCATCTCCACAAACAGCGCGTCGCTGTAGTTTTCGGAGGTTGATTCGGAATTGTTGCACCCCGCCACAAGCAGGGCGGTGCAAAGCGCGATAATGATTTTTGTGTGTTTCATTTTGTGTTATTTTTATATTCATTGACTACTTAATATTACATAAGTTAAGGTCGCGTCTCTCCGAGACGCTGTTTTTGATTGGTTTTCTGTTACCCCCACACTGCGTTCCTTGTGTGGGGTTACTAAGAGCACGTGTCTCCGACACGTTTTGGGTAAAGTATATATTAATCATTGTATTTTAAAAAATTTGTTACTGCAAAGATACGACGAAAAAAAACCGTTTCAGCGGCATGACGCGCGTAATGTATGAAATATGGGGGTTATTGTACGAAATACACTTTTCGGTGCAATTTCATACAATGAGAGTACTGTTTTTCGGCGCAAAAATGTTGTATTTCGGATAATAATTGATATTTTTTTACTGTTTTATGCGATTTTTTCGGGACATACACAAATCCACAAATGTCGTCACCATTCCTTTTGGGAGACGGGGCATGCCCCGTCTCTACATTGTCGGCACACACCACACAACAAACTAAAATTCAGTCAAATACGCCAAAACAAGCAATTCCGAAATCCGAAATCCGAAATCCGAATTAAAAATTTTCGTATCTTTGCACTTTCAAAAAACGCAAAAAACATGGCAGACAACCAACGAGGATTCAGCTCCAGCATAGGGGCGATACTTGCCGCCGCAGGCGGTGCGGTGGGACTTGGCAACGTGTGGCGTTTCCCCTACATGCTGGGGAATAACGGCGGCGGTGCCTTCCTCACCATTTACGTCGTTTTCGTTATTCTGATAGGCATCCCCTTGATGATGAGCGAGTTTGTGATAGGCCGCCGTTCGCAGAGCAACGTGGTGGGGGCGTACCGCAAACTGGGCGGACGCCACAAAGGCTGGGTGTCGCTCGGCATACTCGGCATAGTGGCCGCACTGCTTATCTACGCCTTCTACAGCGTGGTGGCGGGCTGGACCCTCAACTACATAGTGCTTTCGAGCAGCGGCCAGACCAGCGGCCTGCTGCCCCACGAGGTGGCCACGGTGTTCAAAGACTTCTCGCAAGGCTCGGTGCTGCCGTTGGTGTATCAGTTCATTTTCCTCGTCC
>JAEENM010000115.1 GCA_016283745.1 Bacteroidales bacterium
TAGCAAGTTATTTGAAACGGCCCACGGTCGCCACCGTCATTTGATATAATTATCGTGTCATTTTCAGGAAGTTTTGAAAGTTCAAACGGTTTGTCCGTATAATCAAAAAAAGTGTCCAGAACAACTTTGCTGCGAGACATTACAGTTACGTATTTCAGGCTGCTTTCTGGCACAATCTCCTGTTTTTCCAAATCAACACGAAACTCGTTTGATGACGAACATCCCGCAAAAAATGTCGTAATTACCGCAACAACCGCCACCACAGAGAATAATGTCAATAATTTCTTCATAGTTCTTACTTTTTCTTCTGAATTAAATAGATATTGCCTTCGCTGTCGTCGGTCTCATACACCGGCAACATTGGCGTAGGTGAGGGGATTCGTCAATCAATTAAAACCGTGTCCGTTCCATTTCAGCGTCTGCTTTTTGGTGGTGCCGTTGCTGTTCCAGCGTGTTACGGTGATGTCCTTGCCCGAACGCGGAAGGGCGTAGGAGATATTTACATACTCCACATCGATGCCCGCCTCGCAGATTGTCATTTTCTTGGTGGCGTTGTCGTAGCGGTAGAAAACAAGGCCGTCGTACTGGCCGGGTTCGGGACGCATGCCGTTTAAAAAAGACTCCGTCTTGTAGGCAAAGAGTTTGTGTTTGCCGTCGGCTTCGTTCCAGTAGCACATCTCCACCTGCAAGGTGTATTCGCCGTCCTTGGACTCGTAGAGCACATAGCCGTTTTTCTCGTCGATGGTGAGGGTGACGCCCTTTTCCTGCGCCAGGCCTTTCTGGTGCCGTATCCACGCCTGTTTCACGGCATTGCGCGATTCGACGAAATCGACCTCTTCGGAATTTTCGTCCATGGAAAGCACCGCCCAAGCGAAATCGCTGATAGAGGGTTTTGCACCTTTGTAATTTACTTTGATTGTTCCCTGAGCCGACAGCGCGAGCGTGCTACAGGCAAGGATTAATGCAAAAATAGTTCTTTTCATAACGTTGGAGTTTTGATTTCTGCAAAGTTACACAAAAAAAATGACATTTATAAAAATAATTAGGATTTTTTATGTTAATCCAATCATATTACTGCCTCTCACACCTCGGCGGAAAAGATTCTCTCCTTGGAGACAAAGCGGTCGTAGAGGAAAAGGCAGACATCGACCGCCAGCAGCACGACGATGCCGGCAAGTCCCGCCCCGCCGACAAGCAGGTCGTTGTACGGCGTTACGAACAGTATGCTGACTCCCACCACAGCGTTGAAAGTGCCGTGCATAATGGCTGGAACCACGACAGAACCGGATTTCCTACGGAAATAGAGCAGCATTGGCGTGAGCGCGAGGCACATCAGCACCATCATAAACACCCCTGCCACGGGATGGTCGGGATAGTTGTGGCCGTTGAGGATAAGCGGGAAATGCCATAAACCCCAGATGACACCGATAATCATCGCCACAGCGAGGAACTTCCTGCCTTTCAGCTCCTTGACGAGAAATCCGCGCCATGCTATCTCTTCACCGAAAGCGAAAACGGCGTTAATGGTTACGCCCGACAGTAAGCCGCTTGCCAAGGTGATGGCAATGATGCTCCACGGACCCAACCACGGCATCTGCTGCATGGCGGCTTCGACGGCTTCGCCCTCCGCGGTCCACTGCACGCCGGGCATAAGCAACGACATGCCAAGCACCGCCAACGCCAAAACAGGCATCAGCAGCCATCCTATCCACCACCAACGGTTGATTTTGAAGGAGATGCCGAGACCTCTAAGCACCGGATCCTTGAAGATGAGTTGCGTAAAAACCACCGCTAGCAGCGGTATCAGCATGGCGCCGGCACCGAAAAGGAAGCCCTTAAGCGCGGCGGATGGGTCGGTGGTCTTGAAACTGGTAGTGCCGCCGCAGTAATGCATCAGAAGTCCCATGCCCATCATCGGCAGGAAGGTGAAAAGAAGGAATGTTATCAGTTTTTTGCGGTTCATGGTGCTATTACATTGTGTGGATGTTATTCGCTTTTGCAAAACGTAAAAAGAGGTTTTTTATTGCATGGAACCGATTTTCGGATTTTTTCTGTGGCTTCGACAGGCTCAGCCACCGAAAAAAAGAGACGCACGTCAGCGCATCTCTACAATTGTAAATTATTAATTCTTAACTCTTAACTATTTTTTCCCGTCCTTATAAAATGCCCCTCCTGCACGGCGGCGAAGGTGGCAATGGCGGCCGTAACGACCATTGGCACAGGCGTTTCCAAAAATATTGTCAGGGACACAGCCACGAAAAGCAGAAGTCCCGTGGCTTTGTTGGCAAAGGTATGGGGGAAGCAAAGCTTTTTGTACATCACCACGGCCGAAATCTGGTTTATCACCTTTACAACGATTATCGCTCCGGCCCAAATCCACAGCCAGACAGGGAGATTCAGCACCGGAAACAGCTTGACGCAGCAGCAGGCCACAAAAGCCAAATCCGCCACGCTGTCGAGCAACGCCCCTGCCTTGCTTTCGCAACGGAGTCTGCGTGCCAGAAAACCGTCGAGCATGTCGCTCAAACCGCAGACGAGATAAAGCACCCAAAACGCCGAGCTCCGGACATCGAAAAAGAGCAGGCCGAAGGCTCCGACAATTCGCAGCGCAGTTATGATATTGGGAAGATGTTTCATGCGATTGTTCAATCCAACGGGATTTCGGGGTGCGGCACGGAAAGCGGCCGGCCGTTCTGCGAGAGGTAGAACATATCGAGCACCACCGGCACGCTGCCGCGGTTTTCGCCGTGATGGACGGTGCCAACCATCTCCACCACCGCCTCGCCCTCGCGCACTGTCTTTTCTTTCCCGTCGACGGTGATGATGGTGAGTTCGCCTTGTTGCACCACGCCGAAGTTCATCACATCGTGGTGGTGCCAGTCCAGTTTCTGTCGGGGAGGGAAATGGTAGCGTATGGCCACCAGCTCGGGGCGTCCGGCGGGATAGTCGGGCAACTCGGCTCCGTCCCAGCTCTGCGAGGTGCGCAGGAGTTCGGTGGTCCGCACTTCGGTATCGTTGTCGTGTTTTTGTGCCATGGTATTATATTGATTTCTAATAATTTGCATTATTCATAATCATGCTTGCATGATAATCCACAAAATCAATCCGTTAAATCTGTGTAATCTGTGGTCGAAAGAAAAA